>NZ_PDBT02000025.1:0-31902 GCF_002551535.2 Neisseria sp. N95_16 | reverse complement strand
AGCAGCAATCCTGTGTCTGATTTTCAGGAAAATAGGATTGATACTGCGTACACTAATGCCGGTCATTTTAGCAGTATCGGAAGCGGTCAAATCAAGAGCAAAACAGCGGATTATTTCTCTAAACTTTTGCTCTGAAATTTTGCTGAACTTTTGATACTTATTTTTAGTTTCATATTAGGAGCTTATCAGGTTTTTTGATGATTTTGCTTCCTAAGCCCCTTGCCATTTTTGATGTAAACACGCAGTCAACAGTTGTCAGGATAAATTGAGTAAATGTAGAATATAATTATTATCATTTATTTAAAATTAGTTGATATTTGGGAGAAAAAATGTTCCGCCACAATTTAACCGCTGCAGCCGTGTTGGCTGCATTATCATCTGTTGCCTTTGCCGCCGAAACCGAGCAAGCGGTGGATTTGGAAACCGTGCATGTTTCCGGCCAGCGTTCTTATAATGCCATCGCAACCGAAAAAGACGACGAATACAGCTCATCGGCCGTGACCGTCGGCACCAAAATTCCAGCATCTTTGCGCGATATTCCGCAATCCATCAGCATTTTGACCGACCAGCAAATCAAAGACCGCGATGTCGATACCTTCGACCAACTGGCGCGCCAAACGCCGGGCATGCGCGTGTTGGCCAATGACGATGGCCGCTCTTCCGTGTATGCGCGTGGTTATGAATACAGCGAATACAATGTCGACGGTTTATCATCGCCGATGGCCAGTATTTACGGCACCATGCCCAATCTGTTTGCTTTCGACCGCGTGGAACTGATGCGCGGCCCGAGCGGCTTGTTCGACAGCAGCGGTGAAATGGGCGGTATTGTGAACTTGGTGCGTAAGCGTCCGACCAAAGATTTCCAAGCCCATATTGGTGCGGGTGGTGGCACCAAAAAGCAATATAAACTCGAAGGCGATGTATCAGGCCGTCTGAACGCCGATGGCAGCGTGCGCGGCCGTGCCATGGCGCAAACATTCGGCTCTTCACCAAAACCGGCAGAAGACAACAACCATCACGAAACCGTTTACGCCGCGCTGGATTGGGACATCAACCCGAACACCACGTTTGGCTTGGGCTATCTTTATCAGCAGCGCCAAATCACCCCCGACAACGGCCTGCCGACCTATACCGACAAAACCACTCTGCCGGTAACGCATGACGTGTTGTCGGCGCGGATTGGAACGATTTCAACATGAAAAGCCATGATGTGTTTGCCGATTTGAAACATTATTTCGACAACGGCGGCTACGGCAAAATCGGCATGCGTTATGCCGACCGCAAATCGGATTCTAATTATGCCTTCGGTCTGAGCGGTGTCAATCCTGCCAATAATACGTTTAATGCCACCGGTTTGGGTTTGGAGGCCGAACAAAAAGCGTTTACCTTTGATGCCAGCTACAGCCAGCCGTTTGCATTGGGTGCGACGGCCAATGAATTTGTCGTCGGTATGGATTACAAAACCGTCGATTCAAGAACGGAGCGCGGCCAATACCACAACGGCACACCGCTTCGCCGCGGCATCGACTACCGCGATCTGTCGTCTATTGCCTATGAAGATGTTTTGGCGACCGCACGCAGCAACGGCAATTTGAATCATATTATTTCAGACAACGAAACCCGCGAACTGGGCGCATACGGCAAAGTCGTGTTCCGCCCGATAACCGATTGGTCGCTGATTGCCGGCGGGCGTGTCGGTCATTACAAACAGGAAAATTCAGGTTACAACCGCAGCTTCTCCCGCAATACCCGCCAAATGGCGACATCAACTTCAGCTTCCCAAGGCAGTCAAACCAAATTCACCGGCTACTTAGGCACAGTATGGGATTTCTCCGACACCGGCAGCCTGTATGCCAGCTACTCAACCTTGTTCCGCCCGCAATCGGAAACCGGTGAAGACGGCACACCGCTGAAACCGCGCGAAGGCAATCAATTGGAAGTAGGCTACAAAGGCAGCTACCTGAACGACCGCTTAAACACGCGTGTATCGCTGTATCGTTTGCAGGATAAAAATGCAGCAGCCAGCGTTGCCGGTTACAGCTATTCTTTGCCGCTGGCCAAGCGCGTGATGCAGGGCGTGGAAACCGAAATCAGCGGTGCGATTACGCCGAAATGGAATATCCACGCCGGTTACAGCTATTTAAACAGTAAAATCAAAACGCCGTCTTATGCATCTACTAATGATGATTTGTTCTTCCTGTTTATGCCGAAACACACGGTGAATTTGTGGACAACGTACAAACTCACGCCGAAATTTACCGTTGGCGGCGGTGTCAATGCGATGAGCAAGTTTGAGTCGAACCAAAACGTGAAAACCGGCGGCTATGCCACCTTTGACATGATGGCCGCGTATCAAGTGACGCCTAAATTGAAGGTTCAGGTCAATGCCGACAATATTTTCAACCGCAAATACTATACCCGCGTGGGTACGGTCGCGACGTTTAACATTCCGGGCGCGGAGCGCAGCGTGATGGCGAATGTGCGCTATGATTTTTAATGTGTTGAAATAAACAAAGGCCGTCTGAAATTTCAGACGGCCTTTTGATTAAACAATAAATTCAGACGGTTTAAATATCGGTTTCCAGATACACCACTTGGGTTTGCAAGTATTCTTCCAAACCGTGTTTGCCGTCGGCACCGCCGATGCCCGATTTTTTCCAACCGGCGTGGAAGCCTTGCATGGCTTCGAAGTTTTCGCGGTTGATGTAGGTTTCACCGAATTGCAGGCGGCGGGTGACGTAGAAGGCTTCGTTCAGATTGGTGGTGTACACCGAGCTGGTGAGGCCGAATTCGCAATCATTGGCCAGGCCGATGACTTCGTCCAGCGTTTCAAACGTTGCAATCGGCAATACTGGACCGAAGGTTTCTTCTTTCATGATGTCCATGCTGTTGTCGACATTGGTCAACACCGTCGGCTCGAAGAAAAAGCCCTTGCCTTCGGCACGTTTGCCGCCGCAGGCCAAAGTTGCGCCTTGCTGAACCGCACGTTCGACTTTTTCGGCCACCGATTTCACCGCACGTTCTTCAATCAGCGGACCCATTTCCAGCGCGCCGGTTTCTGCTTCGGCCGGATTGCCGAAACGCACGCCCTGCATGGCGGCAATCATTTTTTCGGTAAACGCGTCTTTCACGCTGTTGTGCACATACACGCGCTCGGCGCAGTTGCAGATTTGGCCGGTGTTGCCCACGCGTGAGGCCAAAATCGATTTCACTGCCAAATCTAAATCCGCATCTTTCAACACGATGGCAGGTGCTTTGCCGCCTAATTCCAGCGAAACTTTGGTGATGTTTTGCGATGCGGCTTCCATCACTTGGCGGCCGGCTTCAACCGAACCGGTCAGGCTCACCATATCGACTTGCGGATGCGCCGACAAGGCATTACCGATTTCGGCACCTGCACCGTTCACCACGTTGAATACACCGGCAGGTAGGCCGACTGAATCGACGATTTCGGCGAAAATATGGCAGTTAATCGGGGTCACGCTGCTTGGTTTCATCACGATGGTGTTACCGGTGACCAAAGCCGGGCCCATTTTGCGGGCAATCAGGAAAAACGGGAAATTCCACGGCAAAATGCCGGCAATCACACCCAGCGGACGTTTAAACAGCAAAATATTTTCGCGCGGACGGTCGCTTTGGATAATCTCGCCTTCATAGCGGCGCGCCCATTCGGCCTGATAATCCAGATAATCGGCGGTGAACATTACTTCCACGCGTGCCAAGTCTTTGGTTTTACCACCTTCAGCCACGATGGTGTCGGTCAGCTCATCAGCGCGCGCACGAATGCCGTCGGCGATTTTGCGCAGATACGCACCACGCTCAACCGCCGGTGTGCGTTCCCATTCGGTTTGCGCCAAACGCGCCGCCGCAACCGCACGATCCACATCGGTCGCGCTGCCTTTCGGCTCTTTGGCAATCACTTCTTCGGTCGATGGGTTCAACACATCGCGCCATTGGCCTTGAAAATCGTTTTCAAAGCGGCCGTTGATGTACATCGCTAATTGTTTCATGCGTTTCTCCTGAGGTTGTAGTTGGATGTAATTAAAGTGTAGAAAATAATGCCGTCTGAAACAAGTAAAAAATGATGGCGGCGTGTCTGTAAGTATTAATATTTTGATTTTAAACAAATAATTTGATGAGGCCGTCTGAAAACAAATCGCAGGTAAATCGTTTATAATAGAAACGGATTCGCCGTCATCACATTTTCAGACGGCCAGAATGAAACGAATAATAGAGGACAGTCACAACATGGCAAAAGAGCAGTTAAATCCCATGATTCTGCCGGATTCAGACGGCAATTTCGGCAAACACGGCGGAAAAATCGGCCATCCCGAATTGGCCAAGGCTTTAGAAGAATTAAACACCGCGTTTCACAACATCATCGGCGATGAAGATTTCATCAACGAAATGAAACGCCTACAGGCAACTTATGTCGGCCGCCCAAGCCCGATTTACCATGCCAAAAGCCTGTCGCAACGCGGCGCACAAATTTTCCTGAAACGCGAAGATTTAAACCACACCGGCGCACACAAAATCAACCACTGCATCGGTGAAGCGTTGTTGGCGAAAAAAATGGGCAAAACCAAAGTCATTGCCGAAACCGGCGCGGGGCAACACGGCGTGGCGCTGGCAACCGCTTCGGCCTTGGTCGGCTTGGAATGTGAAATCCACATGGGCGTGGTCGATATTGCCAAAGAGCATCCCAATGTATCGCGTATGAAGATTTTGGGCGCGAAAATCGTGCCGGTGTCTGCCGGTGCGGGCACGCTGAAAGAGGCGGTGGATTCGGCATTTGAATCGTATTTGTCGCAAATGGATACGGCTATGTTTGCCATCGGTTCGGTGGTAGGGCCTGCGCCTTATCCGGAAATGGTGGCGTATTTCCAATCGATTGTCGGCCACGAAGCGCGCGAACAATTTGCTCAACAATATGGCGGCTTGCCCGATGAAGTGGTGGCCTGCGTGGGTGGTGGCTCAAATGCCATCGGCTTGTTCAACGCCTTTATCGACGATGAATCAGTCAACTTGGTCGGTGTCGAGCCGGCCGGTGAAGGCTTGGACAAACCCGGCCGCCACGCCGCAACCATGGCCAAAGGCACGTTTGGCAACATTCAAGGTTTCAACTGCTATTATTTGCAAGAAGAAGACGGCACACCCGCTGCCGTGCATTCCATCGCATCCGGTTTGGATTATCCGGGCGTGGGGCCGCAACACTGCCTGCTGAAAGACAATGGCCGCGGCCGCTACGAATGCGCCACCGACCAAGAATGTTTGGATGCGTTTTTAACCCTGTCGCGCGAAGAGGGCATTATTCCGGCGCTGGAGTCGTCCCACGCCATCGCCTACGCCTTGCGCCGCGCCGCCGAACTCGACAGCAGCAAGCGACTGCTGGTGAATTTGTCCGGCCGCGGTGACAAAGACATTGATTATGTGTTGAGTAAAATCGAAGTTTAATGATAAAAATAGGCCGTCTGAAAGTATGTTTTCAGACGGCCTCATCTCACCCAAATCCCCCCAAGTCTAACCATCAGAGAAAGGAAAGATCATGAGCATTCTCACACGCACCGTCAGCTACACCGACAGCACCGGCACTACCCTGCAAAGTCATTTCGCCTATCCGGCACAAGGCGAAAAAGCCGCCGCCGTGTTGGTCGCCCCCGAATGGTGGGGCTTGAGCGAACACGCTAAAAACAGCGCCGAGCGTTTGGCCGAACAAGGTTATGCCGCACTGGCCACCGACTTATACGGCAATGCCATGCTCACCGAAGATGCCGCCGTGGCTGGTGAAAACATGATGAAGCTGGTGAATAATCCCGAATTATTGGCCGAACGCACGCAGCTGGCTTTAGATGCCTTAGTGGCACAAGCCGAAAGCGACGGCGAGCGCTTGGCGGCCATCGGTTTCTGCTTCGGCGGCCGCGTGGTATTGGAAGCCGCCCGCAATGGTGCGCCATTGAAAGCGGTGGCGAGCTTCCATGGCAATCTCACGCCTTCCAAACCGGCGGAAAAAGGCGCGATTAAAGGCGAATTGCTGATTGAACACGGTGAGCTGGATACCTTGGTGACCATGGAAGATGTTGAAGCCTTCCGCGCCGAAATGGAAGCCGCCGAAGCCCGTTTCTACATTGATGTGTTCCTCAATGCGAAACACGGCTTCACCAACCCGAAAGCCACCCACAACGGCGAGCGCAACGGCGTGGATTTAGGTTATCAGCAAGAAGCGGCTGAGCAATCATGGCAAAATATGCTGGATTTGTTCAAACGCGTGTTATAAAGTAATATTGATTTATAATATCAACAGGCCGTCTGAAATCAGGCGGCCTTATATCAAAAGGGAGAACAAAATGAACAAAATCACATGGGCAGCGCTTGCGCTGACCTTAAGTGCGCCTGCTTGGGCGCAAACACCGGTAGAAATCGTGCATCGCTTTTATCCGAAAGTTTATCGGGCGCAAAGCTGTTTTGTGGCGCAGAAAGATGACGCTTTTTACTGCATGAAGCAGGTGAAAACCGAAGTGCGCGATACGGCTTCCGGCCGGCTGATGTATTTGCTGTTTGCCGGCGACCGCTTCAATTTTGCCACCGGCAAACCCGACGGCAGCCATGTCGAGTTAGGGTTGGCCGGTATGTTTGTGCTGAAATTTTTATCGGGCAACGATTGGGAATTGGTGGCCGCCAAGCCCAAAGCTTCGGTGGGCTCGTTTGGCAACGCACCTTCCGCTGATTTGTGGACATTTCACGAATTCGGCCCCGGCCGTTGGGGCTTTTTAACCGAGCATAGCGATATGCACCAAGGTCATGCCGGCAGCGCTTATGTCGTTTATGCCCACAACGGCAAGCGCATCAGCGAAAGCTGGCTAACCGCCAGCTACAACAATTTGGGTGCGTATGGCGATAATTGTGAAATGTATCGTGAGGAAGGCGCCAAAGCCATGCGTGAATGCCGCGCCAAATTGAGCGATCTTGAGAGCAAAATCAAAATCCGCCGCGATTTGCCCGCAACCAACGGCTTTTATCCGCTACAGCTGACATTATCCGGCTATGAAGGCCGCAAAACCTACCGCAATCAGGCTTATGTTTTGCCGTTTAATGCCAAGAAAAATCAATATCTCCAGCCGAAAAACTATTCTTTGCGCGACAAAGAATATTGATAGAGAATATCTTTCAGACGGCCTAATAAATTCTCAGGCCGTCTGAAAAAAAGATTCATGCAACCATGCTAGTTCAATAAAAAGGAAAAACATGAAACGAGAAACCATCGCCCTGCACGCAGGCTATCATTCCGACCCGACCACCAAAGCTGCTGCCGTGCCGATTTACCAAACCACGTCGTACACCTTTGACGACACCCAACACGGCGCCGATTTGTTCAATTTGGCCGTGCCGGGCAACATCTACACCCGCATCATGAACCCGACCACCGCCGTGTTGGAAGAGCGTGTGGCCAAGCTCGAAGGCGGCATCGCTGCATTGGCCGTGGCCAGCGGCATGGCGGCGATTACCTATGCCGTGCAAACCTTAGTGGAAGCGGGCGACAACATCATCACCACCAAAACACTCTACGGTGGCACCTACAATTTCTTCGCCCACAGTCTGCCGCGCCAAGGCATTGAAGTGCGCTTTATCGATGCCGACAAGCCCGAGCAAATCGCCGCGCTGGCCGATGAGCGCACCAAGCTGGTGTATTGCGAATCCATCGGCAATCCGGCGATTAACGTGGTGGACATTAAAGCCTTTGCCGAAGCCGCCCACGCACAAGGTTTGCCGCTGATGGTGGACAATACCGTGCCGTCTCCGGCTTTGTTCCGCCCGATTGAACACGGTGCCGATATCGTGGTGCAATCGCTGACCAAATACATCGGCGGCCACGGCACCACCATCGGCGGCGCGATTATCGACGGTGGCCAATTCCAATGGGCCGGCAATCCGCGTTTCGACAAAATTTTCAACCAACCCGACCCGTCTTACCACGGCGTGAACTACACCGAACACTTCGGCGCCGCAGCCTACATCGCCCGCGCCCGCGTGGTGCCGCTGCGCAACACCGGTGCCGCTTTGTCGCCGCAAAGCGCGTTTTTACTGCTGCAAGGCTTGGAAACGCTCGCCCTGCGTATGGAACGCCATTGTGAAAACGCCGTGAAAGTGGCCGAATTCCTGCAAAATCATCCGCAAGTGGCGTGGGTGAACTATCCTGCGCTGGCCGACAGCCCGTATAAAGCCTTAATCGACCGCGACTACGGCGGTAAAGCTTCAGGTTTGCTCAGCTTCGGCATCAAAGGCGGCCGCGAAGCCGGTGCCAAATTCATCGACGCGCTGCAACTCTTCTTGCGCTTGGTGAACATCGGCGACGCCAAATCACTCGCCACCCATCCGGCCAGCACCACCCACCGCCAGTTAAACGACGAAGAGCTTGCCGCCGCTGGAGTTGGCGCCGACATGGTACGCCTGAGCGTGGGCATTGAGCATATCGATGACTTGTTGGCTGATTTGTCGCAAGCGTTGGAAGCGGCGAAGTAATGCGTTGAATAAATAGTTAGGCCGTCTGAAAAGCCATTACGGGTAGGGTGGGTGTGAACCCACCATGATGTTTAATCCGCAATGGTTGAAAGAGGGAATGGAAAAAGGTGGGTTGACACCCACCCTACCAAATCAAAAGGCCGTCTGAAAGCATAACTTTCAGACGGCCTTTCTATCGCTTATTTAATATCCTACTATTGCGCTTTACGCTTATCCCACCACGCAAACAGGTTGCCCAATACTGTGCCGGATACCGAGTGCCACACGCAGGCGACGGCAGTAGCGACGGCGGATTCGGCGTTGGTTGGGAAGAATTTCGCGCTCAAGCCCGTGGCTAAACCGGCATTTTGTACGCCCACTTCAATGGCCAGCGTGCGCTTTTTCGCCGTGTTCATGCCGAACAATGCGCCCGAGTAAAAGCCCAAGACATAGCCGACAATATTGTGCGCAGCAATCGCCAACACCATCACAAACGCCGATTCCATAAAGCGGTGGCCATGTACCGCGGCCACGCCGCCAACAATGCAGGCAAACGCCAACACCGCCACGCCGGGCATAATCGCGCGCACTTCGGCAAACCAGGCTTGGCGTTCAAACAACATATTACACACCGAGCCGATCACCACCGGCAGCAGCGTCACCAGCAGCATGAATTTAAACATCGCCCAGCCGTCCATCTCGACGGTTTGGCCGACCAAATACATCATCCATAAAGGCGTCATCACCGGCGCCAACACAGTCGAAACCGTGGTCATGCCGACAGAAAACGCCACGTCACCTTTGGCCAAAAACGCCATGATGTTGGAAGACACGCCGCCGGGGCAGGTGCCAACCAAGACCAAGCCCAAAGTCAGGCCGGGCGACAGGTTGAAGGCTTTGGCAATCGCCAGCGCCACCAGCGGCATAATGGTGTATTGTGCAATCGAGCCGACAAAAATATCAAACGGGCGTTGCGCCAAAATGCGGTAGTCGGCCTTGCCCAAAGTCATGCCCATGCCAAGCATGATGATGCCCAACACCAAAATCTGCGTGTCGCCTTTTACCCAAGCGAAGGTAGCCGGTTCGATAAAGGCGATGATGGAAGCCAAAATAATCACCGGTGCAGTAAATCGCGTCAGTTGGTGGCTGATGGCAGCAAAAATCGACATTTGGTTATCCTTATAGAGAAAAATCGGTAAGGCGTTTTTTAACAGATTTTTACTGTGTTTAGCAAATACGTTACGGCCAAAATCTGCGGCAATTTATCGAATAAGTGCGCATAATCTACTGTTTGTTACCATAATATTTCATCAATCTATCAACGAAATGAGGCCGTCTGAAACATAATGGTTCAGACGGCCTTACAATTGGTGTTTACAGGCTAATTTTTCAGACGGCCTGATAAGTTTTACAGGAAATTGTAGTAGAATGTAATTGTTATCGGTAATGCATAAGCATAACGCAACTGAAAAGGAGTGTTTTATGAAAACCATCACCGCCGCCACATTGGCCGCTTCGATTACCCTGTTGGCTGCCTGCGCCCAAAGCGGCAACAGCCACAGCCATCATCATCACGACCATGGCCATCACCGTCATCATAAAGTTGACATGAGCAAACCGATGACCTTCGAATGCAACAACGGCATGACGGTAAATGTTCAAAAAGCCGGCCAAGACAAGGTGAAACTTACCGTAGAAAACCGCAGCGCCGTGTTGACTCAAACCTCCGCCGCTTCGGGCGAACTCTACACCGGCACCACCGGCCTGTGGGGCACCGGCGCGGAATGGCACCAAAAAGGCAGTGAAGCCCACTTTGCATACACCGGCTTACACGGTGCCAAAGGCGCAACCGCCTGCTATCACGGCAAATAATTTCGGTGTGTGAAATCGTGTTATCGCAATAAAAACACGTTTGCCTAAAACAAAAGGCCGTCTAAAACTTATGTTTTCAGACGGCCTTTCGTATAGTTTAACCATTAATCCTTATCATTGCCGGCCACATCGTTGACTACATCTTCCACAAACTGTTCGACAGGATTAATGCCCGACTGCTCACGCACGATTTGGCGCTGCTCATCGGTCAACGGCTCATATACTTCCGTCGCCGCACGCTCACGCGCTTCTTCACGCTTGCGGTCTTGCTCTTCAAAGCTCTCATAAGGCTGCGGCTTCACTTTACTCAAATCCACTTCATCGCCTTTAAAAATGCTCATATCTCGCTCCTTTGCGTTATTGCGGGGTATGGATTGAGTGTAAACAAATAGGGGCGGGGTGGCAAGTAAGGATGGGTAAAGGCCGATCTGTGCAAAACTCAATTTGCGCCTGTTCATGTCGCGAGATTTTTTAAAAATCTAAAGTTATGCACAAGAGACGGCCTTTGTTTACCTAACCATCAATGCGCTTCGTCCCAATTCTCTCCCACGCCCACTTCAGCCACCAGCGGCACCTTCAATTCACCTTTGGCGACATCGGCCATAATCTCGGGCAGTTTCTGTTTGACTAAATCCAATTCCGATTCCACCACTTCCAGCACCAATTCGTCATGCACCTGCATAATCAGTTTGCTTTGCAGGCCGTCTGAAACGAGCCATTGGCGCACGTCTTTCATGGCGCGTTTGATGAGGTCGGACGCGGTGCCTTGCATGGGGGCGTTGATGGCGGCGCGTTCGGCACCGGCGCGGGCGTTGCCGTTTTTGCTGTGGATATCGAGCAGGTAGAGGCGGCGGCCGAATTGAGTTTCGACGTAGCCTTGCTGTGCGGCTTGTTCTTTGGTGCGTTGCATGTAATCGGCCACGCCCGGGTAGCGGGCGAAGTAGCGGTCGATAAAGTTTTTCGCCGACACGGCATCGATGCCGAGTGATTTGGCCAGCCCGTATTGACCCATGCCGTAAATCAGGCCGAAGTTGATGGTTTTGGCGTAGCGGCGTTGGTCGGCGCTGACGTTTTCGGGGGCAACGCCGAACACTTCGGCGGCGGTGCGGCGGTGTACGTCTTCGCCGTTTTGGAACGCTTCAAGCAGGGTTTTGTCGCCGCTCAAGTGCGCCATAATCCGCAATTCGATTTGCGAGTAGTCGGCAGAAACAATCACGCTGCCGACTGGTGCGTTGAAGGCGCGGCGCACTTTGCGGCCTTCTTCGGTGCGGATGGGTATGTTTTGCAGGTTGGGGTTGTTGCTCGCCAAGCGGCCGGTGATGGCGACGGCTTGGGCGTAGGTGGTGTGCACGCGGCCGGTGCGCGGGTTGACCATTTCCGGCAGCTTGTCGGTGTAGGTGGATTTGAGTTTGGCCAAGCCGCGGTTTTCCAAGATGATTTTCGGTAATGGAAAATCGGCGGCCAGTTGTTCTAACACGGCTTCGTTGGTCGATACGCCGCCTGATGCGGTTTTTTTCAGGCCTTTGGTCGGAATGCCCATTTTGCCGAACAGGATTTCTTGCAGCTGTTTCGGCGAATTGAGGTTAAACGGCTGACCGGCGGCTTCATAGGCTTGCTGTTCCAATTCGAGCAAGCGGCGGCCGAGCTCGTGGCTTTGGGCGGCCAATTCGGCTTTGTCGATTTGCACGCCGGTGCGTTCCATTTCAAACAACACCTGTGCTACGGGCAATTCCATGTTTTGATAAATATCGCGCTGCTTGTCGTCCATTTGTTTGACCAAATGGTTTTCGATGCGCAGGGCGAAATCGGCATCTTGGCAGGCGTATTCGGTGGCTTGTTCTAAGGCGACATCGGCAAACGAAATCGCTTTCGCCCCCTTGCCGCACAAGGATTCGTAGGTCACGGTTTCCAAACCCAGCCAACGCTCGGCCAGCTCATCCAAGCCGTGTCCCAAATGGCTTTCTACAATATAAGAAGCGAGCATGGCATCGCCGCTGATGCCTTGAAGCGCGATGTCGTAATTGGCGAACACGTGTTGGTCGTATTTCAGGTTTTGGCCGATTTTGTGCAGCGTTTCGCTTTCTAAAAATGGTTTCAGACGGCCTAATACGTCTTCCAAAGCCAATTGGTCGGGCGCGGCGGCCGGCGTGTGGCCGACCGGAATATACACCGCTTCGCCGGCGGCAAAGGCGATGCTGATGCCGACCAATTGCGCGTTCATGGCATCGAGTGAGGTGGTTTCGGTGTCGAGGCCGATGGTGTGCGCGGCGGCGAGTTTGCTTAATAAGTCGGCAAACTGGGCTTCGGTGGTGATGGCTTGGTAATCCAGCTTGGCCGGTTTTTCGGCTTGGGTGATGATGTGTTCAGACGGCATTTCAGCGGCCAATGCGGCTTGTTCGCCGATGTCGAGATTGGCAAACAAATCATCGCCTTGAGCCGTTTCGCGCAGACGCTCTTCCGCTTCTTTGAGCCAAGTGCGGAAGTTGAGGCGCTTGAATTCGACTGCCAATTGAGACCATTTCGGGGTTTGGCGGCGCAGGCTGTCGAGGCCGTCTGAAAGCTCGCCGTGCAAATCCAAATCGGTTTTAATGGTGACCAATTCATACGATAAAGGCAGGCGCGGCAGGGCGGCTTGCAGGTTTTCGCCGACTTTGCCTTTGATTTCGGCCGCGTTGGCCATCACGCCTTCGAGTGAGCCGTATTGCTCCAGCCATTTGACGGCGGTTTTCGGGCCACATTTTTCCACACCCGGTACGTTGTCCACTTTGTCGCCCATCAGCGCCAGATAATCGCGGATTTGGTCGGGGCGCACGCCGAATTTGGCGGCCACGCCTTCGCTGTCGAGCGTTTCGCCGCTCATGGTGTTGACTAAAGTGACTTGTTCGTTGACCAATTGCGCCATGTCTTTGTCGCCGGTGGACACAATCACGTTCATGCCCGCATCGCCGCCTTGTTGCGCCAGCGTGCCAATCACGTCATCGGCTTCCACGCCCGGAATCACCAACACCGGCCAGCCCATCAGCCGCACCAGTTCCGGCAGTATTTCCGCTTGCGGGCGCAAATCATCGGGCATAGGCGGGCGGGTGGCTTTGTAGTCGGCAAACATATCGTGGCGGAAGTTTTTGCCTTTGGCATCAAACACTACTGCGCAATAATCGTGCACATGGTCGGCACGCAGACGGCGCAGCATGTTTAACACGCCGTACACCGCGCCGGTGGGTGTGCCGTCGGGGGCGGTGAGCGGTGCCATCGCGTGGTAGGCGCGGTAGAGATAAGATGAGCCGTCGACTAACAGCAGGGTTTGGTTTGATGACATGATAAAGCCTTTGCAACAACGGCGCGTGATGAAACAGGCCGTCTGAAATCTAAGAAAATAAAGTACATTATAAAGGAAAAGACAGCGTTCTTTATATATTGCGGCTGTGGTTTGGCAGGTATATGAAATAACCGCCATAAATTAATGCCATGTTGGAAAATAGTGTCAGATGGCGTGTTAATAAATAAGCTAATGTGATGATAGTAATTTAATTTTGAATAAAATCATATATCTGCTGTTAATATAGCTTTTGGTTTTAAGCAAATAACTTTTAGTGCTTTTACTATCTGTACGAATCGGCTAGCATGGTTTGTTTATTTTTATTTGATGGATAAAGGAAATCATCATGGCACGTTTGACCGTACACAATTTGGATACCGTTCCTGAAGCTGCGAAACCACGCATGGAAGCGGTTTTGAAAAACAACGGCTTTATCCCGAATTTAATCGGCGTTTTGTCGAATGCCCCTGAAGCCTTGGCGTTTTATCAAGAAGTCGGCAAGATGAATGCCGCCAACAGTCTGACCGCCGGTGAAGTGGAGGTGGTGCAAATCATCGCTGCCAAAACCAACGAATGCGGTTTCTGCGTGGCCGGCCACACCAAATTGGCGACCTTGAAAAAGCTGATGTCCGAGCAGTCTATCCAAGCCGCGCGCTTTGGATGCGGGTGCATTTGACGATGAGAAATTGTCTGCATTGGCGGCGTTTACCCAAGCGGTGATGGCGAAAAAAGGCGCGGTAGCCGATGCCGAATTGCAAGCTTTCTTCGATGCCGGTTACAACCAGCAGCAAGCGGTTGAAGTGGTGATGGGTGTGGCTTTGGCGACCTTGTGTAACTATGTCAACAATTTGGCGCAATCTGACATCAACCCTGAATTGCAAGCATACGCTTAATGATTGGTTTAAAATAAACAAAGGCCGTCTGAAACGTTCAGATGGCCTTTGTTTATGGATGATTGTGTTTAGCGAATCGCAGCGATGCAGTCTTTCACCAGTGCAGGGCCTTGGTAGATTAAGCCACTGTACACTTGCACGGCGGTCGCGCCCAAGCGGATTTTTTCGGCGGCATCTTGGCCTGATGTGATGCCGCCGACACCGATAATCGGCAATGCACCGTCGATGTGTTCAGCCAATAATTTCAGCACTTGGTTGCTTTTCTCACGCACCGGCAAGCCGCTCAAGCCGCCTTGTTCTTGCGCTAAGACGTGGTTGCCTAATGACGATTTGTCGATGGTGGTGTTGGTGGCGATGATGCCGTCCATTTGCACGTTTTTAACCACGTGGGCGATGTCTTCGATTTGCGCTTCGTCCAAATCAGGGGCAATTTTCACTGCCAGCGGCACATATTTACTGTGTGCTGCGTGTAAGTGCGCCTGTTTGTTTTTCAAGGTTTCCAGCAATGCGCTCAATTCGTCGCCGCCTTGTAAGGCGCGCAGGTTTTTGGTGTTCGGCGAAGAAATGTTCACGGTGATGTAATCGGCGTGGGCGTAGGCTTTTTCTAAACAAATCAGGTAATCATCGGCCGCATGTTCAATCGGGGTCACGGCGTTCTTACCGATATTGATGCCCAAAATGCCTTTGTAGCTGCTGGCTTCGATGTTGCGAATCATGGCATCGATGCCGTGGTTGTTGAAGCCCATGCGGTTGATGATGCCTTGGTGTTCGGGCACGCGGAAAAGGCGCGGTTGTGGGTTGCCGGGTTGTGGTTTGGGGGTGACGGTACCGACTTCAAGAAAGCCGAAACCGAGTGCGCCGAACGCATCAATGCATTCGCCGTTTTTATCCAAGCCTGCCGCCAAGCCGATCGGATTGGGCAGGTGCAGCCCCATCAGTTTGGTGGCTTTACCTTGGTTGTTGGCAAAGGGAATCAGGCCGATTTTGTGTAGGTTTTTCAGGCTTGTGAGGGTGAGGTGGTGAGCCTTTTCAGCATCGAGTTTGAATAAGGCGGAGCGGGCGAGGGCATACATGGGCAGGCTTTCTCAATAGTGGAAACAATGGCGGTATTTTACCTGAAAAAATGGCTTAGGCCGTCTGAAACAGTTTGTAAGCTGATAATGGTCAAGCTTCTTGTATCCAAATCTGAGGTTTTTAAAGGCTGCGACCTGATGAATCCACGCTTAAGCGAAAACGCACATCAGCTTAAATGAATCTGCTAAACTGTCGGCCAAATTGTCTTGATAAAAAACAAAGGAGAAATCATGTCATACGTTTTCGAGCCGGTTCAGACGGCCGCTTTGCCGGTGGCCGGCAGCAGCGACAAATATTCCGTGCGCCGCGTGTATTGCGTCGGCCGCAATTATGCCGATCATGCGCGCGAGATGGGTTCTGATCCCGACCGCGAGCCGCCGTTTTTCTTTTGCAAACCGAACGACTGCCAATCCATCGTGCCGGTGGCGGCCAATGAAATGGTCGATTTGCCGTATCCGAGTTTGACATCAAACTATCATTATGAAGTGGAATTGGTGGTGGCCATCGGCAAGGGTGGCCAAAATATCCGTGCGGAAGATGCGGAAAGCCATATTTTTGGCTACGCCGTCGGCTTGGACATGACCCGCCGCGACTTGCAGGCGCAAATGCGCGAAATCGGTCGCCCGTGGGAAATCGGCAAAGCGTTTGATTTTTCAGCGCCGATTGGTGAGTTGCACCGCATCAGCGAAACCGGTGCGTTGTCTGATGCGGCAATTGAATTGAGTGTCAACGGTGAAACCAAGCAAAGCAGCAACATCAATCACCTGACATGGAGCGTGGCGGAAACGATTGCCAAATTATCGGAATTGTTTACCCTGCAACCGGGCGATTTGATTTTCACCGGTACGCCCGAAGGTGTGGGCGCGGTGGTGAAAGGCGATACCATTCGCGCGAAAGTTGAAGGATTGACCAGCATTACAGTGTGCATTAAGTAAGTGTAGGGTTTTAATAAAACAGGCCGTCTGAAAGATGATTGTTCAGATGGCCTTGGTCATGTGGCATCGGTTCGGCGGGTGTCAGATGTCCGGAAAATTAACGCGGCTGTAAAAGCTGCCGTTGATTTGGGTCATGTTGATGTGAAACATGCGGTATGCATGAAATAAGCTGCTATCCGGTGGTGTCGGGTTTTTCCAAAAATCAGCCAATTTGCCTTGATAAGTCATGCCGTCGATGTCGTAGTGTGCCCTGCCCAATACCTTAACCGGCATATTATGAATCAAGGCGGATAAACCGCTGGTGCTGTTGATGGTCACCATGCCGATGCCGTGGCGCAGGAAAACCGGTAACGGCACATCATGGACATAAATAATCCGCCCTTTCAATCGAGGATGCTTTTTGATAAAACACTTAATCACCCGGCCATAATCAATAAAGCCGCGATCCATCGGATGATGCTTGATGATCAGCGTCACATCATCAGGCGCATGCATGGAAAATGAAGCAAGAACATGCAATAAAAAGCTGCGTACCGTTGAAAAGTCGCAATGGTTACGCACCTGACTGTCGTTGGAGACCTGTAGCGGCACCACAAAAAACTTACCGAATTTCCCTGCCTCGATTTGTTTGGCAAAGTTGGCATCTTCAATCCAGTAGTACAGCCGTTTAAATGTGGATAATGACCATAGCTTGGCGTAATGATCCAAATTTAAGGCACGATGGTGTATATAGTATGGGTATTTTTTACGGCGGCGGTTGGCTTCAATATAGTATCGGGCCGCATTTTGTGCCATGGGCTTAAAGCCACCGGGTACAGGGGCAGGATCTTGATATTCCTGGGTGGCCAATAGAGGAAATTGCGCATTAAAAAAACCGGCAGTACGCGGCAGCGGAGAAAAAGCATTGACACCTGATTTTTCTAAGGTAATAAAGAAAGGGCGGAAATAGCCTTCTTCAAAAGCCCAAAAATTGACACCACATTGTTCGCTTACCTGACGTGCCTGCAGGTGATAAGGGCGGGTATCACCGAAGCAGACCACCGCCTGAATGCGGTATTCTTTGATGTAAGTTTCAAGATAAGCCGGGAAATCGTGATAGTTTCCCAGATAGGCATGGGTATGCTCGATGGTCTCGGGGTAGAAGTATTCATCACCGGCATTAAAGTTGAATTTGTGAACAGTTTTTCCATGGGTATCTGTCAGCCACGTTGCAAAATGCTGAAAAAAAGCCCCAACAGGCCCCTGCAGCAGCAAAATGCGTTCGGCAGTTGCCACCAGTTCATGAAGATAGCTTTTAAATAAATGGTTCATTAGGGTCGTGTACACATAGAAACTGGATAAAAATGGAATGTTGAGTTGTTGTAAGGTTTCCATTTTGTTTATGGCTATGCAGCCGATTGATAAGGATACGATGCATCAGCAGCCAGGTAAAGCACGCCGTTGTTAACAACATGGCATAGCCTGTGGCCGCTGTTGGCATTTACCCGACTAAAGATCGATATAATTGTTTGATTTTACCGATTTGCTTGCTTAACCAGCTTTTATGTAGTCGGCTGTTGTTTTTTTGCAATGCTTTTTGCGTTTTCAATACGTCGATGGCGGTAGCGGCATCAATCATACGGCGGGTATCCGGGTGGACATAGCCCGGATAGTAAATTAAGGTACCGGCGATAAGCTCCCACAGTTTCAAACGGCGTGTACGGCGGGCAATGGGTAAACGGTCTTCGGTCAAGCCCCAGCCTGCGTAAAACGGCAGCCCGTAGCACACCACTTTTTTGCCGCGCAACAAAGCTTCAAATCCGGTCAGCGAGGTCATGGTGTGTACTTCAGCGGCGTATTGCAGGCAGGTAAGAATATCGGCTTCGGGGGCGGTTTGATCGGCGTAGCATGTCATGTCTTGCGCGCTGATGTGGCCGACTCGGTTGCCGCTGACTACATCGGGATGCGGTTTGTAAATAATATAGGCTTTAGGGTTGCTCTCGCGTACGGCGCGGAGCAAATCCAGATTGCGGTAAATTTCAGGCGAACCATGTCGGATGGAGGCATCGCCTTCCACCTGACCCGGCACCAGAATCACGGTTTGGCTGGTGTTGGGTGGGGTAAACACCTGATTGCCGACATTGTATTTGCTGATGTGGTGTTCAGTCAGGGTATGTTGCAGCATGGAGGCCGTCTGAAAATCCTGTTCGCTGAAAGCTTGGTTTTGCAGGATATATTCCAAGCGTGACGGTGTTTCGGCATTGAAATAAATCCCCATATCGTCGGTGACCAAAGACAATGCCGGCACTAAGTTCGACCCCAAACCTACCGAGCGGATAAAGCCGTCTTCCATTCTCAATAGCGGTAAGCCGCGGCTTTGTGCAAAATCAATCACGGCCTGCTTGCCGTTGCCCCAAGCCAGCACACGTGCATCAGCTGTAAAATCAATGTTTTCCAGCTTTTTGACCGATTTCACAAATTTCAGACGGCATGAAGGCACATTGAAAAACGGCTTCATCACCGCCTGTTTCCACAGCGACATGCCCACACAATACAATTCGCCACGCAGCTTTTCATTCAAGCGGCGGGCGGCGGCTAGATAGTCAATCACATCAAACAGCGTACCGGCCTTGCCCGTATTCGGATTCAGGTAGCGGCTGTATTGCAGGTAGGCCGCAGCAAACAGCTGCAACAGCGAACGCGGCGCACGACGGCCTTCATCCATCAGCTTGGTAATATTGGGATGACGATCATCACTCACACCCCAGCCGGCATACCACGGCAAACCAAACGTTATCAAAGGCTTGCCGCACAACAAGGCTTCAAAACCCATTTGCGAGGTCACGCAATACACTTTGTCTACAGCTTGCAGCAGCGAAATCGGATTAATGTCTTCAGCCAATAAACGCACACGCGGCTGCTGTGCCAAATCAGTGAGATAACCTTGCTTCTTGCCGCTCAATACATCGGGGTGGGTTTTAACCCAGATTTCCGCATCAGGATTTTCGGCTAAGGCCGTCTGAAACATTTGGCGGAATGTGGCTTCATCTGCGCCGCCATATTGAACCGCCATATCGCCGAAGGTTTGATCAATTACCAAAACAATGTTTTTGCTGTCTTGTACGAGGCCGTCTGAAAAATCCAGAGCATGGTTATATTTAGACAAACGGTGCGTCAAAATCAAATCGATTGCCTGCTGTGCTTGGTCAAGCATTTCAGACGGCATATCGGCGGCTAAAACTAACTGCTCCAAACGCGATGGGCGGGTTGTGTCGTAATAGATGCCGATATCGTCGTAAACCAGCGCAAACGGCGGATAACCGGCCACGCCTAGGCCCAGTGAGCGCAAAAAACCGTCTTCCAATGCCACAAACGGCAAGCCGTGTGATTGTGCAAACGCGCGTGCTTGGTGGGTGGTTGGGCGTAAGCCCCAGCCGATGACCGTTTCCGCCTGTTGGCTGCTTTTTTGGATGGTGTACTCAGGCAGAAAGTCCGCAAGATTAGGAATCTTACGGATGCCGCGGGATGGAATGTAAGCGTTTTTTGCCATGGGATTTTCTTGGGAGAGCGGAAAGGGTCAGGCGGCTTCATCAGCCACAAAATAGTTGGAATACTTATTTTACCGAAAAAACAAAGGCGGGTGTCATCCCTGCCTTGATTCATGGTATTGTTGTTTAGAATGTGACCGCTTCGGCGAGTGCCTTACCTGCCAAATCTTTGGCCGATAGGCTTGGTTTGCCTGATAAAGGCCAGTCAATTGCGACTGTAGCATCATTCCAAATCAGGGAATGTTCTGCATTTGGGTTGTAATAGTCGGTACATTTATAGACAAATTCCGCTTCATCGCTCAATACATAAAATCCATGGGCAAACCCTTCGGGCACCCATAATTGGCGTTTGTTGTCTGCCGATAAAACCTCACCGACCCAGTGGCCGAAAGTAGGACTATCACGACGCATATCCACGGCAACATCAAAGACTTCGCCTGATACCACGCGCACCAGTTTGCCTTGTGTATTTTCGGTTTGATAATGTAAACCGCGTAATACGCCTTGGGTGGATTTACTGTGGTTTTCCTGCACAAAAGTGCGTTCGGCCACATTTTGGCGGAACCATTCATCACGGAAGGTTTCCATAAAAAAACCGCGCTCGTCACCGAAGACTTTGGATTCGAGCAATTTGACATCGGGAATACGGGTGTCGATGATATTCATCATGTTTTCCTAAAAAAGCGTTTCAGACGGCCTCAAAATTGGTAAAAGCAACCTCTTAATCTCTGCCAACCAAGCGCAATAAATATTGGCCATATTCATTTTTACACATTGGCTTTGCCAAGTTTCTGATTTCTTCGCTGCTCAACCAGCCATTACGCCATGCGATTTCTTCCAAACAGGCGACTTGTAGGTTTTGAATGTTTTCAATGGTTTCGACAAACGAGGCTGCTTCCAATAGGCTGGCGTGTGTGCCGGTATCGAGCCAAGCAAAACCGCGACCGAGCAATTGGACATTGAGCGAACCATCGTCCAAATACATTTGATTCAAGGTGGTAATTTCCAATTCGCCGCGTTCAGACGGCTTCACTTGTTTGGCAAACTCGACTACGCGATTATCGTAGAAATAGAGGCCGGTTACCGCCCAATCGGATTTAGGTTGTTTCGGTTTTTCTTCGATTGACAGGGCTTTGAAATTCTCATCAAACTCAATCACACCGAAACGCTCGGGATCTTTCACTTGATAGCCGAATACGGTAGCACCTTTGGTTTCCACGGAAGCGGCGGCTTCTTTCAGGGATTGGCTGAAATGCTGGCCATAGAAAATATTGTCGCCCAACACCAAACACACCGAATCATCGCCGATAAATTCTTCACCAATTAAAAATGCCTGCGCCAAACCGTCGGGGCTGGGTTGGATGGCGTAGGAAATTTGAATACCGAAATCGCTGCCATCACCCAGCAAGCGGCGGAAAGCATCGTTATCTTCCGGCGTGGTAATCACCAGCACATCGCGGATGCCGGCCAACATCAACACCGATAAGGGGTAATAAATCATCGGTTTGTTGTACACCGGCAGTAATTGCTTTGATACGCCGCGGGTAATCGGGTAAAGGCGTGTGCCGCTGCCGCCTGCGAGAATAATGCCTTTCATCAGTTTACTTTCCTTATGTAGTTGGTGTTCAGACGGCCTTCATGCCGCCTGAATGTATTTTTATTGTTTATTGCCTAAGCGTTCACGATTGTAGCTGCCGTCTAACACACGCGACCACCAAGTTTGATTGTTTAAATACCATTCCACTGTTTTGCGGATGCCGCTTTCAAAAGTTTCTTGCGGCTGCCAACCCAACTCACGGCCGATTTTTGCGGCATCAATCGCATAGCGCACATCATGGCCGGGGCGGTCTTTGACATAGGTAATCAAATCTTCATAACGCGCCACGCCTTGCGGTTTGTTCGGCACCAATTCTTCCAGCAGGGCGCAAATCGTGCGCACCACTTCAATATTGGCTTTTTCATTGTGGCCGCCGATATTGTAGGTTTCGCCGATTTCGCCTTCTGTCACCACTTGATACAGCGCGCGCGCATGATCTTCTACATAGAGCCAATCGCGAATCTGCATACCGTCGCCATACACCGGCAGCGCTTTGCCATCAAGCGCATTCAGAATCATCAGCGGAATCAGTTTTTCAGGGAAATGATAAGGGCCGTAGTTGTTGGAACAATTGGTCACAATGGTCGGCAGGCCGTAAGTGCGCAGCCATGCGCGCACCAAATGGTCGCTGGAGGCTTTGGAAGCCGAATAAGGGCTGGAAGGGGCGTAAGGCGTGGTTTCGGTGAACAAATCATCCGTGCCGTGCAAATCGCCGTACACTTCATCAGTAGAAATATGATGGAAACGGAAAGCCGCTTTTTTTTCAGACGGCATATCATGCCAATACGCGCGCGCCGCTTCCAAAAGCGTATAAGTACCAACAATATTGGTTTCAATAAATGCCGCCGGCCCATCAATGCTACGGTCGACATGGCTTTCTGCTGCCAAGTGCATCACCGCATCCGGCTGGTGTTCGGCAAACACACGATCCAGTGCCGCTCGGTTACAAATATCGATTTGCTCAAACGCATAGCGCGGATGATTGGCTACGGATTCCAGCGATTCCAAATTGCCCGCATAAGTGAGCTTATCCACATTCACCACCGCATCTTGCGTATCGTTGATGATATGGCGCACTACCGCCGAACCGATAAAACCGGCACCGCCGGTGACAAGGATTTTTTGCATAATGAATATTAATCGCTAAAATGATAAGGTAAATTTTACTATAAATCGCAAACAAAAGGCCGTCTGAAACTTCAGACGGCCTCTCAGTTTTATCGCTTAATCATCATAGCCATTCGGATGATTACTTACCCAGCGCCATGAATCTTCCATCATTTGGGTCAAATCACGCTGGGTTTGCCAACCGATTTGCGCCTTCGTGTAGGAAGGGTCGGCATAGAAACACGCCAAATCACCGGCGCGGCGCGGTTTGACTTCATACGGAATCGTCAAACCCGAAGCTGCTTCAAATGCGCGGATGATTTCCAACACCGAAGAAGCGCGGCCGGAGCCTAAGTTCAGCAAATGCGTGCCCGCTACATTGCTTTTTGCTTGCATAGCCGCGACATGGCCTTCTGCCAAATCCATCACATGAATATAGTCGCGCATACCCGTGCCATCAGGGGTAGGGTAGTCATCGCCGAATACCGCTAATTGCGGCAGTTTGCCTGCCGCCACTTGGCAGATATAAGGCAACAAATTATTTGGGATACCGTTTGGCTGCTCGCCAATCAAGCCGCTTTCATGCGCGCCAATTGGATTGAAATAACGCAACAAAATCATGCTCCAGCGCGGATCGGCTTTTTGAATGTCAGTGAGAATGCGCTCAACCATCGATTTCGATGCGCCGTAAGGGCTGGTGGTGTCGCCCGGTGGCATATCCTCGGTATAAGGCACTTTGCCCGGATCGCCATAAACCGTCGCCGAAGAACTGAACACAATGCTAAACACGCCCGCGCGCGCCATTTCTTCCGCCAACACCAAGCTGCCGGAAACATTATTATCATAATATTTCATCGGCTCGGCCACACTTTCACCCACCGCTTTCAAGCCGGCAAAATGAATCACCGAATCAATGCGGTTTTCCGCAAAAATACGGCGCAAAATCTCACGATCGCGGATATCGCCTTGGTAAAACGGAATCTCTTGGCCGGTAATCGTTTTCAAGCGTGGCAGGATATTGATGCTGGAATTACATAGGTTATCCAAAATCACGACTTGATGACCGCTTTTCAGCAAAGAAACAACGGTATGCGAACCGATAAAACCGGTGCCGCCGGTAACGAGAATGTTCATCGAAACTTCCTTAAACTCTTTATTTTTAAGGCCGTCTGAAAAATATTCTTTCAGACGGCCTTAAAGTGAAAATAACTGCTTTAATGATTCTCAGAATATTGATTCGGAGATTATCACGCACTCAATGATTTGAAGTATTTCATCAATAGAATACGCGCCTTCTTTATGGAGAGACATATTCTACGCCCAAATGATTCGCTACCACACGTTCTTTTTTTTGTGTGGCAGGTAAGGTCGATATACGGTTATATCCTTTGACCATGGTAGAGCTGCCGCCACCATCTAAATTAATGGCCTTGGTTAGTTTGAGGCTTGAGGCTAATTGGCCTAATTCATTTAAAGTGGCACCCTTAAATTTAGGCAACCTGCCATCTATCACGATAAAGTATAAATAATTACGTTTTTCGTCTAATCCGACCATAGTTCGAGGTTGCTTTGTTATAAATTTAATATGGGTACAACCAACCGGATCATCATCGGAACATTCAAATTTTTTGGTTGCCGGATTAAAAGCTTGCCAGCCGGATACGGCCAGTTTCCAAGAATCATCTACTTTAGAAACCATATTTTTATCTTCGATTATGCAGCGATTTTGCCGATTGCAGGCTAAAAAAACCCGTTTTTGGACATCGCGAGTTTTGTCCCAAGTTTTATGATCGGTAATGGCGAGGCCAAAAGGGAAATATCCGGTGCGGAAAAAACTACCATTAATCGCGATATCAGTACGGTATTTACGGGCAAATTGAGAGACTGTCATGCCTTTGTCGGCTTCTTGGGTGGCGATTAAATTGATACCTTTACAATTTAAGTTGATTTTTGCGATATGGATATGGTTTTGTGAGCTTTGCTGAATACACAAAGATTGAGCGTATGTGTATTCAGAGTTAAAGAAAGATAAGATAAATATCGAGAGAATAGAAAAAAATTTTTTCATAACAATAGTTGTTAAATAAATTAACCAACTATAAGAAAATTATAGTTGGTTAATTACAAGTTATTTGTTAGATGTGCTTATTTCGATTCCTAATGATTTACCTAGAATCTTTTGTCCATCTAACAATAAGTTAATTAATGTTATCTGTTCAGGGACGGAGTGAGCAGTAATTTGGGGGTGCGTCTTAATCTGTATGTCATTCGATAAGTCAACAATGTTGATTAATCCGCTCGAGACGCGAGCTAGATTAGAACTTGTTTCAAAATTGAATTTCTGTGCACTAGATGCGCAAATATACATTTTATGAGTATTGCCGCGTAGATGATTAACAATCATGTTAGTCATGTTGGCTTCTTTAAAATGTTTGACGAAATGGACATCTTTTTGATTATAAACCGATGAGTCAATAATTGGGTCGCCGGCTACCACTTTGTAGTTGCCAATGGCACCATGTAATAGTGCCCCCGCGCCACCTTTACTGCCTCCATATAAAACGACGTTTTCAGGCTGGATGTCGTATTTGTATAAGGTTTCTTTAATCAGGTTCTGAATCTGGTCTTCGTAATCCGGATAGTTGCGGGTATTGGTAAAGTAAGAGCCATGGGAGATATTCAAATCAGCAATGCGCAGTACATAGACGTTCTTGACCAAGCTGCGTTGAACATCTGCGAAATATTGGACAAATAATCGCTCAACGGCATTGCTGCTATCATAGCCGCCACCGCCATTCATGTGGGCAAACAATACCAATAAACGGTTGGGGACAGAGGCAGATTTGCGTTTTGGTGAAGGTGGTGTCAGTGTGTATAACATTTCTTTATGGCGGCGCAAATCGCTGTAAGCCTTCAGTCGCTCCGGATGGTACTCCTTACGTTTCATAAATACTGAATAGCCATCATGATGATGACTAATTAAAATAAAATCATTTTTTATAATTTCAATATATTGATCGTAAGCTTGGGCATCTCTTCGGGCTAATTTAATAATGTTTAAGCGACTATTTGTTTGTAATACAAGACGTACTTTAGAATAATCCGGATTAAAATTAACCCCTAATTCAGTGTACGAAGTTTTTTGCTTTGCAATATCTGTATCATTTTGATATGCTGGATAGTTTTGTATAGTATTCATAAATACGATTACTCCGTAACTTAGATTATTATTGTCCACTAGGCTGTGATGTGAGGGTGACATCCGCTAAGTATTTGAGGGCTAGTGTATGTTTTGGGTTTAGGCCACAAAAGATTTGTAAATTTTCTTCAGCAGTTTCCCGGTAGTGTTCTTGTTGCGTTTCTTCAAATAAAAACCGGGCAGATAAACCTAAATAATAGAAAAGATATGAATAAGGTTTATTATATTTATTGACCAGCTGCTTATTGATAATAGGTAATAATTTAGTATATACAGTTAAATAATCTTTATGTTTAACTAATTCAGCTACTTCAGATTTAGTAGGAAGGAGAATTTCTGCTTCTGATACATCTGGATAGTATGTTTCTAAAAAGCTTTGTAATTTGGCTTCGTAATTAGATAAAATATTTTTATTGCTCGATGTATGATCATTTAAGCAGATAGAATGTGGGCTGCATTCGCTTCCTTTTCGAGCTAATAATGTTTTGTAATGCTGAGCTGCTTGAGGAGAGCGAATGTTAAAGTAAATACATCGAGTGCGTGTAGCAAGAGCTTGGCCTGTCAAAATGGCAAAATGGTGGTGCAGGAATGTCGCCATGTTAATATCTGAAATATCACGGAAACGGTTTTGACGACAAACATTTAATTGTTCATGCCATAGGTGTTCAATAGATTCATGTACACTTTTACGTTGTGGATGAAAAGTATGTGCAAACATGGCTTCAGCCCAAAATCCTGTTTCTGCATGTAAAAGCTCACGGGAATTTTTTGAGGCCCATTGGGTTGGTGTGTCTTTCACATTCTTATAGCCATTTGGTAGACGAGAGTTGGTAATAAACAGTTTTGCTAATCCGCTGCTTGTAAAGAAATAAGATGGGCTTAAATCTCTAGTTAGTATGACATCATCATTGAAATAAATGTAATGCTCTGATAATCCTGGGATTTTATATAGAGAGGATTCAATGACGTGAGAATTAAAAGTAGGGAGAAATTGACTGTCGATAATAGTTGAGTGAGGGATAATCGTTACCTTTGTATTGTTGGTATCTAACCATTTTGGTATTTGACCATTTGTTACAATGTAAATATGATTTACCCAGGGGGCATACTTCATCAGGCTTCGAATCGAATATTTTAATTCGTCGCGTGATTGGAATCTTGCAATATCGGTGCTTTCTGCTTTGCCTTTTAGAGTCTCAGATGTGCTTGAATTTTGAAACTTTAGGCGTTCTTCATTGAATTTTTCATCATCTGAATCTACCCAAGTATAAACTACATCAATTGGAAATGTTACTGGGTATGGATCTTCAATTGGTTGGTCGGATGATACGGGTGTTTTATGGGCTGTATTTTTTTTGCTATGAGAAGAGGTTTCGATTGGTAAAGGTTTAATATTTTCGCCATAATTTAACGGTGCTTTTTTTAAGAAATAATCTCGAAAGAAAAGGTTTGGGTGGGTTACCAATTTGCTAATTTTGCTCATAAGAAGGCCTTCCAGAATATGTTTTGATTTAAATTCAATATTTAAATTTAATAAAAAATATAAATAACTTAAATTATAATTTAAGTAAATATTTCTGAGTGTAAAATTTAATAGTGATTTGTTTGTTTTGTGGTGTTAACATAGGGAATATTTTATCTTTGTTTAAGATGTTTTCCGAATGCATTTACCAGCATTATAACACCAAATAGGGTATTTTAGAACACTATTGTCGTTATTTGTTACCGCTTATCTATGTCAAATTTATATAATGATGAAAAATTGCTTTTAAATTGTGTACAATAGGGGATAGATAATTAGAGGTTTGGAATGGTTATGCAAATTAAATGCAAATTCAATTGGTTAGTACTTATGACCGCTACAATGGTTGTGGGTTGTAGTTCTTTGCCAACAACAGGGCCGAGTGCTAAGAAAGTAGAATCTTTAAGTCAGGTATCTTCTGAAACTCAAATTCCTGAAGTGGAATTGATTGATGTCAACCATGCTGTGGCGCAGTCTTTGTATAAGGCCCAAGTAAATCAGTCCTTCACTCAGTTTGGCGATGGTTATGCTTCGGCTGGTACACTGAATATTGGTGATGTATTGGATATTATGATTTGGGAAGCGCCGCCGGCGGTATTGTTTGGCGGTGGTCTTTCCTCGATGGGCTCGGGTAGTGCGCATCAAACCAAGCTGCCGGAGCAGCTGGTTACCGCACGTGGTACGGTTTCTGTGCCGTTTGTTGGCGATATTTCGGTGGTCGGTAAAACGCCGGGTCAGGTTCAGGAAATTATCAAAGGCCGTCTGAAAAAAATGGCCAATCAGCCGCAGGTGATGGTGCGCTTGGTGCAGAATAATGCGGCAAATGTATCGGTGATTCGCGCAGGCAATAGTGTGCGTATGCCGTTGACGGCAGCTGGTGAGCGAGTATTGGATGCGGTGGCCGCGGTAGGTGGTTCGACGGCGAATGTGCAGGATACGAATGTGCAGCTGACACGTGGCAATGTAGTACGAACTGTTGCCTTGGAAGATTTAGTTGCAAATCCGCGACAAAATATTTTGCTGCGCCGCGGTGATGTGGTTACCATGATTACCAATCCCTATACCTTTACGTCTATGGGTGCGGTGGGGAGAACACAAGAAATCGGTTTTTCAGCCAGAGGCTTATCGCTTTCTGAAGCCATTGGCCGTATGGGCGGTTTGCAAGATCGCCGTTCTGATGCGCGTGGTGTGTTTGTGTTCCGCTATACGCCATTGGTGGAATTGCCGGCAGAACGTCAGGATAAATGGATTGCTCAAGGTTATGGCAGTGAGGCAGAGATTCCAACGGTATATCGTGTGAATATGGCTGATGCGCATTCGCTATTTTCTATGCAGCGCTTTCCTGTGAAGAATAAAGATGTATTGTATGTGTCGAATGCGCCGTTGGCTGAAGTGCAGAAATTCTTGTCGTTTGTGTTCTCGCCGGTTACCAGTGGCGCGAACAGTATTAATAATTTAACTAATTAATGTGAGTAATTAAGATGTCTGAGCAACTTCCTGTGGCAGTTGCCACTGAAACCAAAGCCGAGCGTAAAAAGCCGAAAAAGAAAAGTTGGATTAAAAAGCTAAGCCCTTTATTTTGGGTAACGGTGATTATCCCTACGGTAATTTCGTTGGTGTATTTCGGCTTCTTCGCTTCCGATCGTTTTACGTCGCAATCGAGCTTTGTGGTGCGCTCGCCTAAAAGCCAATCTTCTCTCAATGGCCTGGGTGCCATTTTGCAGGGCACAGGTTTTGCCCGTGCGCAAGATGATATTTACACGGTTGGGGAGTATATGCGTTCGCGCTCGTCTTTGGATGAACTGCGTAAAATCTTGCCGGTGCGTGAGTTTTATGAAACCAAAGGTGATGCGTTCAGCCGCTTTAATGGGTTTGGGTTCCGTGGCGAGGAAGAGGCTTTTTATCAATACTATAAAAATCAGGTGATGATCAATTTTGATACGGTTTCGGGTATTTCCACGTTGAATGTAACTTCCTTTGATGCGCTGGAATCTAAGAAAATCAATGAGGCTTTGTTAAAGCAAGGTGAAGCATTGATTAACCAGCTGAACGATCGTGCACGTGCTGATACGGTGCGTTATGCGGAAGAAGTAGTGAAAACGGCGGCAGAGCGGGTAAAGGAAGCCTCTCAGAATCTGACTGATTACCGTATTGCCAATGGCGTTTTTGATTTGAAAGCGCAATCGGAAGTGCAAATGGGGTTGGTTTCCAAGCTGCAAGATGAATTGATTGTGATTCAAACCCAGCTGGATCAGGTGAAAGCAGTCACTCCGGAGAATCCGCAGATTCCGGGTTTGCAGGCGCGTGAGCAGAGCTTGCGTAAAGAAATTGATCAACAGTTACGTGCCATTTCGGGCGGTGGGCATTCTTCGTTGTCTAATCAGGCTGCCGAATATCAGCGTGTGTATTTGGAAAACCAGTTGGCAGAGCAGCAGTTGGCAGCCGCCATGACTTCTTTGGAAAGTGCCAAGGTTGAAGCAGACCGTCAGCAGCTTTATTTGGAAGTGATCTCGCAACCGAGCCTGCCGGATTTGGCATATGAACCTAAGCGCTTATACAACATCGTGGCGACTCTGATTATCGGTTTGATGGTTTATGGTATTTTGAGTTTATTGACGGCCAGCATTCGTGAGCATAAAAACTGATGAAAGCCTTGCATAAAACATCATTTTTGGAATCTTTGGCCATTCAAAGGCGTGTAATCGGTGCGCTTTTGATGCGTGAGATTATTACCCGTTACGGTCGCAATAATATTGGCTTTTTATGGCTGTTTGTTGAGCCGTTGCTGATGACATTCGTTATCGTCTTGATGTGGAAATTTTTAAGGGCAGACCGATATTCAACTTTGAATATTGTCGCATTTGCGATTACTGGCTATCCGATGTTGATGATGTGGCGTAATGCCTCAAAACGGGCAGTTGGGTCGATTTCTTCAAATGCCAGCTTGCTTTATCACCGCAATGTAAGAGTTTTGGATACCATCTTGGCGCGCATGATTTTGGAAATTGCTGGTGCAACCATTGCGCAGATTGTGATTATGGCGGTATTGATTGCGATTGGCTGGATTGAAATGCCGGCAGATATGTTTTATATGCTGATGGCTTGGCTTTTGATGGCTTTTTTTGCGATTGGTTTGGGTTTGGTGATTTGTTCGATTGCCTTTAATTTCGAGCCGTTTGGCAAGATTTGGGGCACATTGACTTTTGTGATGATGCCGTTATCCGGTGCGTTCTTTTTTGTGCATAATTTGCCGCCCAAGGTACAAGAATATGCATTAATGATTCCGATGGTGCATGGCACAGAAATGTTCCGTGCCGGATATTTTGGCAGCGATGTAATTACCTATGAAAATCCTTGGTATATCGTATTGTGCAATCTGGTGTTGTTGTTGCTTGGCTTGGCGATGGTCAGTAAATTCAGTAAAGGAGTCGAGCCGCAATGATTTCGGTTGAACATGTTTCCAAGCAGTATCAAATGCGCGGCGGTATGCGGACGGTGTTAGACGATATCAATTTTTCGCTGAAAAAGGGTGAGAAAGTTGGTATTTTGGGTCGAAACGGTGCAGGTAAATCGACGTTGATCCGTTTGATTAGTGGTGTCGAGCCGCCTACCTCGGGCGAAATCAAGCGAACCATGAGTATTTCTTGGCCGCTGGCGTTTTCCGGTGCCTTCCAAGGAAGCCTGACCGGGATGGATAATCTGCGTTTTATCTGCCGGATTTATAATGTCGATATCGATTATGTGAAAGCGTTTACGGAAGAATTTTCGGAGCTGGGGCAATATTTGTATGAGCCGGTGAAACGCTATTCTTCAGGTATGAAAGCGCGTTTGGCTTTTGCGCTGTCGTTGGCGGTGGAGTTTGACTGTTACCTGATTGACGAAGTGATTGCGGTGGGCGACTCACGTTTTGCAGCTAAATGTAAATATGAGCTGTTTGAAAAGCGCAAAGACCGTTCGATTATTCTGGTGTCACACAGCCATAGCGCGATGAAGCAATATTGTGATAATGCCATGGTGTTGGAAGCTGGGAAGTTATATCAATTTGACAATATGGATGAAGCTTATCAGTATTATAATGCTTCGGTATGATGTTATATGGTGAAGGCCGTCTGAAATTTCAGACGGCCTTACATTCGCATTTCAAGTGCAACGCTCAAATGCCATTGGCAAGGGCTGCTGAAAACAGATCACCCGGTGTCTCATAGTCCAATGTCTTTCTCGGTCGGCGGTTAAGGGCCTCCTCAACCGCTTTAATCTTTTTAGCCCCCAGTTTCCTAAAATCCGTCCCCTTTGGGAAGTATTGTCTGATCAGCCCGTTGGTATTCTCCACCAAGCCTTTTTCCCAAGAATGGTATGGACGGCAG
>NZ_PDBT02000024.1:0-32473 GCF_002551535.2 Neisseria sp. N95_16 | reverse complement strand
CCGCCGACCGAGAAAGACATTGGACTATGAGACACCGGGTGATCTGTTTTCAGCAGCCCTTGCCAATGGCATTTGAGCGTTGCACTTGAAATGCGAATGTAAGGGCCTCTTTTAATATTTATCAAACAAGGGGCGTTTTAAAGACATCAGTATTTGAAGTTTTCGCCCAAGTAAACCGCACGCACTTTTTCGTCGTTGACCAAGTCGTCCGGCTTGCCCGAGGCCAATACCGTGCCTTCGCTGATGATGTAGGCGCGGTCACAAATGCTCAAGGTTTCGCGCACGTTGTGGTCGGTAATCAACACACCGATGCCGCGTGATTTGAGAAAGGCGATGATTTTTTGAATATCGATAACGGCCAAGGGATCCACGCCGGCGAAAGGTTCGTCCAGCAGAATAAAACGCGGTTTCATTGCCAAAACACGGGCGATTTCCACGCGGCGGCGCTCACCGCCCGATAAAGACGGTGCAGGGTTGTGGCGCAGGCGCTCGATGTTCAAATCGGCCAATAATTTGTCGATTTCGCCATCGATGCCGCTTTTGTCTTTCATGCTGATTTCTAAGATGGCGCGGATGTTTTGCTCGACCGTCATTTTGCGGAAAATCGACGCTTCTTGCGGCAGATAGCCCACGCCCAAGCGTGCGCGTTCGTGAATCGGTAGGTGGCGCAATTCTTGGCCGTCGAGCGTGACGCTGCCGCCATCGGCGGCAATCAGGCCGACAATCATGTAGAAGCTGGTGGTTTTGCCCGCGCCGTTGGGGCCGAGCAGGCCGACCACTTCGCCGCTTTCGATTTCAAGCGAGAAATCTTTCACGACTTGGCGTTTTTTGAAACTTTTTTGCAGGCCCTGGGCGACAAGGCGGCTGGCTTGTGCAGTCATAATCTGTTCTTTAAACGGAATCAAGGTGGGAGAGGCCGTCTGAAAGCTTGGTTCAATCAATCATTCAGACGGCCTCAGCTTATTATTTGGTTGAAGTCGGTTGAATCACCACGCTCACGCGACCGGATTTGGCTGGTGATTTTACGCCGGCTTGTTTCGAGCCGCCGTGAATGGTATAGACTTCGGTGCGCATGTTGTAGGTAATCACCGCGCCTTGGGCGACATCGCCGCCGCGCTGCACTTTGGCATTGCCGGTGAGTTTCACTAAGCCGGTGGCCGAAGCGTATTCGACTTGGTTGCCTTGGCCGTTGACTGTACCTTTATTGCCGTCAAGCTGCTGGCTGAAGCGTACGGGCGAGCCGTTGGCTTTCATCAGCTGGTCGCCTTTGTCGTTGCGCGACACGGTCACGTTGGCGGCATTGATGTTCAGCGTGCCTTGTTTGATGATGACGTTGCCGCTGAAAGTGGTGGTTTGGTTGGCTTGGTCGAGCGAGCCTTGGTCGGCTTCGATTTGAATCGGTTGGCGGCTGTCGCTTTGCAACGCGAAAGCAGGCGCACTGATCATCAGAGCAGACAATGCGGCGGCTTTAAAGATTTTTGGCATCATAAATCGTGGCTTTCACTTTTGATGGGAAATTGAGTAAACCCTTGGTGTGGTCATAAGTCATGCCGACTGAGGAGCCGTGGGATTGACCGTAGGCAAATTCAACCGGATGCTCGGTTTGGGCAAACTGGGCTTGGGTGTCGACATGAATAAATTCGGTTTTGACCGTGCCGGCAGGGTGGGTGCCATCGGCCGGCTTGGTCAGCAATACTTCTTTTTGGAACACGGCGACGCGCGTATCGGTGTTATACAGGCCTTCTTTGCCTTCCACTTGATACGCTAGCTTGCCTTGCTGGTGTACATCTAATTTAGGTGAGCGGAAGTGCACGTCTTTACTGTTGGGCAATTGGAACGCTTCAGTAGCGGTGAAATGCTCTTGCAAATTACCTTGCTCGTCAAAACGCTTGCCTTCCATGCCGCCCATCCAATATTGCGGCTCATCGGGATTGAGTTGCACTTCTTCCGTTTGAATCTCGCTGATGCGGCCGAGCCAAGCCGACAGGCCGCCGAGTGCGACGGCCAGAATCAAAGGAAAGGCCAAGCCGTATTGCCATCTTATTTTCATTTAATATACTCGTCCAAAGCAGGCTGCAAGGTGCCTTGTGCCTGCATAATCAAATCGCACACTTCGCGCACTGCGCCTTTACCGGCAGGGCGTTGGGTGATGTAGGCCGCGTGTTCGCGCGTGAACCAGTGCGCTTCAGGCACAGCCACCGGCAAACCACAGCGCACCATCACCGGCAAATCGACCACATCATCGCCGACAAACGCGCATTCGTGTTCCGCCATGCCCGCTTGTTCGCGCAATTGGGCATAGGCCGCACGCTTATCGTGGATGCCTTTGAAATAATAGGCAATGCCCAATTGCTGCACGCGAATGCCGACCGATGGCGCATCGCGGCCGGTAATAATGGCCGTCTGAACGCCGCTGGCTGCCAGCATTTTGATGCCGTGGCCGTCGAGCGTGTGGAAAGATTTGATTTCCTCGCCGGTGTCGCGGATGTAGATATGGCCGTCGGTTAATACGCCGTCCACGTCTAAAATCAACAATTTAATCGCGGCGGCGCGCTGTTGCAATTCGGGGGATAAGCTCTGCATGGCGGATTCCTTGTTCAGACGGCCTATTCTAGCATAAAGGCCGTCTGAAACGTTTTGGGTAGAATAAACGGTTGGTAAAGTTTTGCAGCCTTACACAATACGCGCCATCAGCAAATCGTGCATATTGAGCGCGCCGATTAACAGGCCGTCTGAATCGGTCACTAAAAGACCGTTCACATGATTGGCCTGCATATGTTTCAAGGCTTCGGTGGCGAGCTTGTCGGCGGCAATGGTTTTCGGTTTGGCGTGCATGATGTCGTTGACGGTTAATCCTTTGAAATCATCGTGCTGTTGGAACAGGCGGCGCAAATCGCCATCGGTGAACACGCCTTTCAGACGGCCTTCATCATCGGTCACGGCCAACATGCCCAAGCCTTTTTCGCTCATGCGCACAATCGCGTCTTTTAGCAAGGTGCCGCTCACCACCGCAGGCAGTTCGTCGCCGCCGTGCATGATGTCGGCCACGCGCAGCAGCAGACGTTTGCCCAAGCTGCCGGCAGGGTGGCTGAGCGCAAAATCATCAGGTGTGAACGCGCGCGCTTTCAGCAACACGATCGCCAAGGCATCGCCCAGTGCCATCACGGCGGTGGTGCTGGAAGTCGGTGCCAAACCGAGCGGGCAGGCTTCTTTGGAGACCGAAGCCATGATATGGATGTCGGCATGACGCGCCATGGTTGAAGTCGGGCGGGCGGTAATGCAGATTAAGGTCACGTTTTTACGTTTCAAGGCCGGAATAATTGCCGCAATTTCATCGCTTTCACCAGAATTTGACACCGCCATCACCACGTCGCCATCGACAATCATGCCCAAATCGCCGTGTGCTGCTTCGGCCGGATGCACGAAAAAAGCGGGGGTGCCGGTGGATGCCATGGTAGCGGCCATTTTGCGGGCGATGTGCCCCGATTTGCCCATGCCCATAATTACCACGCGGCCTTGGCAATGCAGCAAGGCTTCAGCAGCCTGAACAAAATGTTCGTCCAATTCATCGGCGATTTCGTGCAAGGCTTCCGCTTCGATATGCAACACATCGCGCGCCCAAGGTAAGTAAGATTCGGTCGTTGTCATCATTGTGTCCGTCAAAGGGTGATACTGTTCAAAGGCTGGAAATCAAGGTATAGTGAAAATCCATCGGTTTTGCTATAAATATAAACCCGCTCAACAAAAAGGATTCAGAGATGACTATTTTATCGGACGTTAAAGCATTAGGCCAACAAATCTGGTTGGACAACTTATCCCGCTCGCTGGTGCAAAGCGGCGAATTGGCCGAAATGGCCAAGCAAGGCGTGTGCGGCGTGACTTCCAATCCGGCGATTTTCCAAAAAGCCTTTGCCGGTGACGAATTGTATGCCGATGAAGTGGCCGCTTTGAAAGCGCAGGATTTGAGCCCGAAAGAGCGTTATGAAACCTTAGCGATTGCCGATGTGCAGGCGGCTTGTGATGTGTTGCTGGCCGAACACGAATCTACCGGCGGCAAAACCGGTTTCGTCAGCTTGGAAGTGGCGCCGGAATTGGCAAAAGACGCTGCCGGCACCGTGGCCGAAGCCAAACGCTTACACGATGCCATCGGCCGCAAAAACGTGATGATTAAAGTGCCGACCACCGATGCCGGTGTCGAAGCGTTGGAGCAATTGGTTTCAGACGGCCTGTCTATTAACCTGACCTTGCTGTTTTCGCGTGCGCAAACCCTGAAAGCTTACGCTGCTTACCAGCGCGGCATCGCCAAACGCGTGGCAGCCGGTTTGCCGGTTGACCACATTCAAGTGGTGGCCAGCTTCTTTATTTCGCGCGTGGATGCCGCTTTGGATGCAACCTTGCCGGAACATTTAAAAGGCAAAATCGCCATCGCCTTGGCCAAAGCCGCTTACCAAGATTGGGAACAATTCTTCAGCAGTGCCGAATTTACCGAATTGGCCGCCAAAGGTGCCAGCCGCGTGCAATTATTGTGGGCATCAACCGGCGTGAAAAATCCAGACTATCCGGATACCTTATACGTTGACAGCCTGATTGGCGCACACACGGTGAATACCGTGCCGGATGCCACGCTGAAAGCCTTTGTTGATCACGGCACGGCTAAAGCCACGCTGACCGACAACACCGACGAAGCCTTGGCACAACTGGCCGAAGCGGAAAAACTCGGCGTCGATTTGGAAGCCTTGGCTACCCGTTTGCAGGAAGACGGCTTGAAACAGTTTGAAGAAGCTTTTGAGAAACTGTTGGCGCCGTTGGCTTAAAGTTTGATTGGAATACATAAGGCCGTCTGAAAGAATCATTTTCAGACGGCCTTATTGTTAATCGCTTTCCTGCACAATATGCAGCGATTCGGGGCGGTTTTCAAAACGGTTGAGCAAATCGGTAAACAACACCGGCGATTGCGCGTGTTCGCGCATCAAGGCTTCTGCCCGTGTGCTTTGGCGGCTGCAAAGTGCGCGCAAAATGGCATGGTGCTGCAAGTGGGCATAGAGCAGGCGTTTTTTCTCGCGTGGCATTTCGCGTCGGTCGATGACCAGCGATTGAATCGATGAAAACGGCAGGCTTTCGATTTTCGCCAAGGCCATGCGAATCACCGGATTTTGCGAAGCATCAATCACCGCATCGTGAAACAAGACATTGAATTTTTGATAAATTTCCACTTCTTCAATGCCGAATACGTCGCGCTCGAACACCATATCCAATTCGGCCAAACCTTGCTCGAGCAGGGCAATGCTTTCAGACGGCATACCCAATTCCGCCGCCTGACGCGCCGCCAAACCTTCCAATGCGCCACGCACTTCCAGCGCGTTGAGAAAATCCGCCGAAGTGATTTTGCGGGCGGTATAGCCGCGTTTGGGCAGGCGTTCGACCAAGCCTTCCTGCTCCAAAATCTGCAAAGCCATGCGCACCGGCAAGCGCGACACGCCGAGCTTTTCCGCGGTTGGAATCTCGGTGATGCGCTCGCCCGGTTTGAGTTCGCCATCGGCAATCATTTCACGCAAGCGCACCAAAACCTGATGATTGTGTTCCATAGTATTTCCTTATTTCAGACGGCATGACTATCCGATAGCAGCCATTGCAGCAAACTTTCGCTGACGTTGTGCGGCGTTTCAAAAGGCGCCATATGACCGGCTTGTGGGAACACGACCAATTCGGCATGCGGTGCGATTTCCTGCATGGCGGTGTGCTGCGCGACCGGACTCCACGCATCCAATTCACCAACGCCCAGCAGCAACGGGCAGCGAATCCCGCGCAACACCGCAGCCGCATCAGGGCGGTGAACCAGCGCGTGGATCTGCTTGGCAAAATCTTCAGGCGTAAAGCGCAACACCATCTCTGCCAGTGGCTGCACCATTTCCGGCTGCGTGCGGTGATGTTCGGCCAGCATCGGCAGCAGCCAATGCTCGATTAAGTGCAGCATACCGCTTTCTTCGGCAGCTCGAACCAAGGCAGCGCGCTTTTCAGTTTCGCCCGCTTTAAGCGGGTGAATACCGGTGTCGAGCAAAATCAGCTTCTCCACGCGCTGCGGTGCCAAGCGACAGATTTCCAAGGCCACGCGTGCACCCATGGAATGCCCGGCCAGAATAAAAGAATCCGAACCTTGCGCCAAAACGTGTTCTGCCATCGCCGTCAAACTGTCAAAACCCTGAAAGCTGAACGTTTCCACATCAAAATAGGGCGCAAGGGCGGCGGCTTGGTGTTGCCAAACCGTGGCATCACACAATAAACCGCACAATAAATAGATTTTTTTCTTCATGATGAGTATCCATTAAATAGGCCGTCTGAAAGGCCGAAACGAAACGGTGATAAAACGGTTTCGTCTGCTGTTTCAGACGGCCTGAACGATACGCGATTATATCAAACCGGCTTGAGTTTTCTCAGTTTTAATACTGCCAAAATCGCCAAGGCAAACACCACCGCATTCAGGTAGAACAAGCCCACCGGCTGCCAACCGGCATCGAGCAGGAAACCGATAATCATCGGCGATACAATGCTGCCGACGCGGCCGAGCGTAATGGCGGTACCGACGCCGCGGGCGCGGTTGGCGGATTCGTAAAGTGTCGGTGCCACAGCGTACAAACCGGCCACCGAGCCGTTGGCAAAGCTGCCGAGAAAAAACGCCAAAGCCATGGCCAAAGAGAGCTGCGACAAGCTTTGGGCAAAGGTAAGCGTCAGCAGCGCGGTGAGCAGCAGGAACACGGCATGTACAGTTTTAATATTGAAACGTGTGCCCAAGAAGCCGATTAACACCGCGCCGAACATCGAGCCGATATTCATCCAAATGCCGACGCTGATGCCTTGTTCTGCAGTCATACCGGCGCCGGTCAAGAGCTTCGGTGTCCAACTCAAAATGCAGTAAAACGCGAACATCACCAAGAAAAACGCCGCCCAAATCATCAGCGTCGGCATGGTTTTGCCCTCGCCAAACAGGCTGCAGAAGCCGGAAGGGGTTTGTTGGTTTAATTGTGGTTTGGGCGGCAGCACATCAAGGTGCGGCAAACTGAGTTTGGCGGTGAGCTTTTGCGCTTTGACTAAAGCGGCTTTGGGCTGTTGCGACAGTAGAAATTCCAATGATTCGGGCAGACGCAGTAACGCCACGAAAATGAAAGCGGTGGAAAGCAGACCGCCGAACAGGAAAACCGATTGCCGACCGTAGGCTTTAATCAGATACATCGACACCAAACCGCCACCGGTTGCGCCGATGCCGTAGCCCGCCGATTGCAGGCTGATGGTCAGGCTGCGCCATTTGGCGGATGAAAATTCACTGGTCAACACATTGCTGCTGGCCAAAATGCCGCCGATACCTAAGCCGGTGATAAAGCGCAAAACGCCCAGTTCCAAAGCGGAAGTGCTGAAGCTACTTAAAATCATGCCGACCGACACAACCACCAGCGACAACAAAATTACCGGTTTGCGGCCGAATTTATCCGCTTGCGGTGCGAGCGTAAGCGAACCGGCCGCCATGTCGAACAGGCCGGCGCTTAACAACAGGCCGATTTCCGAGCCCGACAGCCCCCATTCTTTGGCCACCGCCGAGGCGGTAAACGCCATCATCAAGACATCAAAGCCGTCGATGACGTTAAGACAGATACAGATGGCAACCACCGACCATTGAAAAGCATTCATGGGCTTTTGGTCGATTTGCTGCTTGAGTGTTGCGGCATTCATGGTTTCTCTCCTCAAGAAAATATTGTTTTTTTGTGTCGGATTCAAAGGCTTGCCACCAATAAAGCCGATGAAAAAACAATAGCGAAATTGGATACAAAAATCAATGATTGTTTCCGGGTATTGTTTTTGAAATTCTGATTATAAAATTAAACATATGATTTTATTTAATTTAAAAATTATGATTTTTAATCAAATGGTAAATTTTAAAATTTTGGATACAATTTTGTTGACAACACTTCTACTTGTCGATTAAATTTTTCCCAAAGAGAAACAACAGGCCGTCTGAACATTTCAGACGGCCTGTCATAAACCAATAAAAACATAAAAATCAAAACACAAAGGAGCCATCATGACCACCACCCCTACCTTTATCCGCAATGCCTGGTATGTTGCCGCACGCAGCGAAGAAGTCGGCGATAAGCCGCTGGGCCGCACCATCTGCAATGAAAAAATCGTGTTGTTCCGCGGCAAAGACGGCATTGCTGCCGTGGAAGACTTTTGTCCGCATCGTGGCGCGCCATTGTCGTTGGGTTTTGTGCGCGACGGCAATTTGGTCTGCGGCTATCATGGTTTAGAGCTCGACTGCAAAGGCAAACCGCAAGCCATGCCTATGCAGCGCGTGCAAAGTTTCCCGTGTATCCGCCCGTATGCCGTGGTGGAAAAATACGGCTTTATCTGGTTTTGGGCGGGCGACAAAGAAAGCGCCGACGAATCATTGCTGCCTTATTTGGAATGGGCGGAAAGCGATGAATGGGCGTATGGCGGCGGCCTGTATCACATCAAAGCCGATTACCGCCTGATGATCGATAACCTGATGGATTTGACCCACGAAACCTATGTACACGCCAGCAGCATCGGTCAGAAAGAAATCGACGAAACCCCGCTGAAAACCACCGTAAAAGGCGATGTGGTGACGCTTGAGCGCAATATGGAAAACATTTACGCGCCGCCTTTCTGGCAATCGTGTATGCGTTCCAAAGGTTTGGACGAAACGCAATTGGTTGACCGCTGGCAGCGCTGCCATTTCCACTTACCGAGCAACGTGCACATCGAAGTGGGCGTAGCCGAAGCAGGGCACGGCGGTTATCGAGCACCGGAAGAACACAAAGTATCCAGCATCGTGGTCGATTTCATCACACCGGAAACCGATACCTCGCATTGGTATTTCTGGGGCATGGCGCGCCATTTCAACGCGCAAGACGAAGAAACCACGCGCCAAATCCGTGAAGGCCAAGGCAAGATTTTCAGTGAAGACTTGGAAATGCTGGAAAAACAGCAGCAAAACCTGAGTGAGCAGCCCGAACGTCGCCTGTTGATGCTGAACATCGATTCTGGCGGCGTGCAAGCGCGTAAAATTATCGACAAAAAAATCCAAGCCGAACAAGCGGCCCAAACCACCGGAGCCGAATCATGAAAGCGCACGTGACCGAAGTCCGCAGCTGCGGCAGCAAAGTCAAGCTGATTACCCTGCAGCCCGAAGCAGGCAGCAGCTTGCCCGATTACACCGCTGGCGCACACATCGACCTGAATCTCGGCAACGGCCTCATCCGCCAGTATTCACTTTGCCAATACCCGATGACGGACAACCAATACCGCATTGCTGTATTGCGCGACGAAGCCTCACGCGGCGGCTCGCAGTATATCCATGAGCAGATTCAAGTCGGCGATACGCTTGAGATTAGCGAGCCGCGCAACCTGTTTCCCTTGGCCGAATACCAACAACGCGCTTTGCTGTTTGCTGGCGGCATCGGCATTACCCCGCTGATGGCCATGTTTGATGCCTTGTTGCAGCAGGGCATAGACGTGAAGCTGTATTACTTCTGCCGCGACGAAGCCGACGCCATTTTCGCCGAGCGCCTGCAACAAGTCGACGTGGCCGATAAAGTCGAGCTGGTGTGCCAAAGCCCGCGCACCTCGCCCGAACTATTGCAACGCATGGTCGAAGCGCCGGCAGAAGGCCTGCATCTTTACACCTGCGGCCCATTAGGTTTTATGGATGCCGTATTTCAGACGGCCTCAGAAAAAGGCTGGCCGTCTGAAAACCTGCACCGCGAACTGTTCCAAGCCGCCCCTTTGGACGAATCGGCAAACCGCCCGTTTCAAATCCAAATCGCCAGCGACGGCGCCGTGATTGACGTACCCGCCGACAAAAGCATTACTCAAGTGTTGGAAGAAGCAGGCTATTTCGTGCCCGTCTCCTGCGAAGAAGGCATCTGCGGCACCTGCCTGACCAACTTAATCGAAGGCGAAGCGCTGCACCGCGACCAGTTCCTCACCGAAGAAGAACACGCCGAAGGCAAAATCTTCACCCCGTGTTGCTCACGCGCGCGTTCGGAGCGGTTGGTTTTGGATTTGTGAACCTGAGACCTTTGCAAAACCCTAGATTTGAGTACAGTTCAAAGTTGTAGCAGCGCAGAAAGCGCAGACATATCATTGAGATAGGCAAGCTTTCGAGCAGCGCACAACGAAGAAATGTGCCAAAGATAGAGATTTTGCAAAGGTCTCAACCTATGTTTTAACGTGATGAATAGATGATGAAAAGGCCGTCTGAAAGAATTAACTTCAGACGGCCTGTTTGTTTTTTCCTGCCTATTCAAACAAGTTTTTCACTTCATCCAAATCAAACGATTTTTTCTCGTTGTCCACGCTGATTAGGCTGTCGGCAATGCCTTGTTTTTTCTGCTGTAAGGCGAGGATTTTTTCTTCGACGGTATCGCGGCAGATGAGGCGGTAGGCCATGACTTGTTTGGTTTGGCCGATGCGGTAGCAGCGGTCGATGGCTTGGTTTTCTACCGCCGGGTTCCACCACGGGTCGACGATGAACACGTAATCGGCTTCGGTGAGGTTCAGTCCGGTGCCGCCCGCTTTGGTGCTGATGAGGAATACGCGGATGTCGGCGTTGTTTTGGAAGCGGTCGACTTTTTGCTGACGGTTGCGTGTTTGGCCGTCGAGGTATTCGTAGGCGATGTTTTCTGCGTTCAGACGGCCTTCGATCAGGGCAAGCATTTTGACGAAGCTGGAGAACACGAGGATTTTGTGTTGTCCGGTTTTGTCTTTGATGTGTTCCACCAAGGTGTCGAGCTTGACCGATTCGCTGCCGTAATCGGCATCTGCTAAAAGCGCGGGGCTGTTGCAGATTTGGCGCAATTTGGTCAGGCCTTCGAGAATATACATTTGCGATTTGTTGATGCCGTCTGAACCGATTTTGTCCAGCAAATAAGTGCGGTATTGCTCTTTGACACGGTCGTACGCTTTGCGTTGCGCTTTGCCCATTTCGCAATAAATCACGCTTTCGGTTTTGGGCGGCAATTCGTGTGCCACCTGATTTTTGGTGCGGCGCAAGATGAAAGGATGCACCATTTTGGCCAGCAGGGCAGCGGCTTGTTGGTCTTGTTTTTTGTCGATGGCATCGGCAAAGCGGCTTTTGAAATGGCTTTGGCTGCCGAGCAGGCCGGGATTGAGGAAATTGAGCTGCGTGTATAAATCGAAAGTGTTGTTTTCGATGGGGGTGCCGCTCAGAATCAGGCGGTTGTCGGCCTGTATCAGGCGGGCGGCTTTGTAGCGTTGCGACAGCGGGTTTTTGATGGCTTGGCTTTCGTCGAGAATCAGGTAGCTGAAACGGTAGCCTTGCAGCAGTTCGATGTCCTGCAACAGCGTGCCGTAAGTGGTGAGCACGACATCGCAGCCGTCAAATGAAGCGCTATCTTTCAGACGGCCTGCGCCGGTGTAATCCAATACGCGCAAACCCGGGCAGAATTTTTTGATTTCGGCCAGCCAGTTGAAGGTGAGGCTGGTGGGGGCGACAATCAGGCTGGGTTTGTCCGGTGTGTGGGTGGTTTTGAGGTAATGCAAAAAGGCGATGGTTTGCAGTGTTTTGCCCAAACCCATGTCGTCGGCCAAGCAGCCGCCTAAACCGTTGGCATGCAGAAAAGCCAGCCAGTTCAAGCCGTGTTGCTGATAGGGGCGCAGGGTGGCGTTGAGGCCGTCTGAAAGTTGTACGTCGGGCTGGGCTGACAGGTTTTGCAGCCGTTGTCGGCGTTGGTATAAGGTGCGCAAAAATTCCGGTTTGTCGTCCAAACTTTCATAGAGCTGGTCGATGATGCCGAATTGGTAGGGCGACAGGCGGATGCTGTCTTTTTTCACTTCGCCTGCCTGAAAATACGGCGCAAACTTTTCCAACCAGCTTTCGGGCAGCATGCCGATGGTGCCGTCTGAAAGTGTGACGAAATTTTGCCGGTTGACAAAGGCTTTGTGTATGTCTTTCAGGTTGACGGTTTCTTCGCCGTAACGGATGGCTATGTTGAGGTCGAACCAATCCGTGCCCGATTCGGTGCGGATGCTGATTTGCGGTTTATTGAGGTTGTAATGCCACGATTTCAAATCCTTGGCACCCAAAAGCTCGATGCCTTGGTTTTTTAAGCTGTCGGCAAAGTCGATGAACCAAAAGTCTTGTGTCAGTTGTTCGGGCGTGAGCAGATATAGGCCGTCTGAAACTTGGGCAAAATCCGGATGTAAGGCTTCAAAAAAACGCAAAAATGCCTGCTCTTGCGCTTCATCGCGCTCAAGGCGGTGGAATTTACCGTCTTGAATGTGCAGGCGCAAGGCATGGCTAGGTAGTTCGATCAATGTTTCGTCATATTGTGCGGCCGGTGAGAAGCGGATGAGGCCGTCTGAATCGCGGACGTAAACCTGTTTTTGAAAAGAGCAATCAGCACCGTTTGACGTATTTGCCGTTTGTTTGCGCTTCGTTTTCGGAGGGGTGACAAAATCGCGGCTGGTGATGGGGTAATGTTTTGCCAAGGGTGCGATGATGTTTCGACGGAAGGTTTCGGCATGGCGTTTGAGTACGGCCAAGCTCGGATGCACCACACAGCGCATGATGTCGGCGGCAGTTTTGGCATCGGGATAGCGTGTGAGCGTATCGGCGCGATAAATGAAAAAAGGATTGACCGCTTTGCCCAACAAACTGGGGTGGACAGATTTGCCGCCGAGTATAATCCTGCCCTCAAGGCGGTATAGCGCGCCGTCCTCTTTAAAACGGTAGCTTAGGCCGGCAGGTTCGGTCGAAACGGTAATCGGGGAGAGGCGGTTGAGGCTGCCGGTGCGGGCATAGGACGGGCCTTGGGCGGCAAACAGAGGCAAATCGGGGAAGGTTTGCAAAAATCGGTTGAAGGCCGCCACTGTTTTCCCGAGCGCATCAACGTTTTGCTCTTCAGCAAACTCGAGATACTGCTCATTCATGGCTTGCAGGGTATACCAGATGTCTTTGGCTTCGTCAGGCAACATGCCGTTAAACAAGACGCTGCCGGCATTTACATCACTGATCTCTTTTAAATTGGCCGAGATTTCACCGTTTTTCTTAAGGTTGGCGTAATAGAGCACAAATTCTTGAAAAACACCTTCGTCAAAATTCAATGCCAACACCAAACCCGCTTTGGGCGGCAAAGCAGTTTTAGCGGAAATTTCAGACGGTATGGTGCGAGAAACCAACGAAAAGTGCAGCGGCATCAAGTCGGGCACTTTCGATTGGATCACAAAGCCTTCATCATCGATGGAAAAATCAAAAAACTCAGCGTAATTGTCTTGCGGCGTCATGCCGTAATCGCTGAGCACATCGGCAATAAAGCGTTCGCGGTAATCAGGCAGCAGACACTCCGCCCCCAGATTTTCCGCTGCCAGTCTGACCATTGCCGCCATATGGCTGCAATATTGTTTAGCGGTTTTGTGGGTGCAGTTGCAAGCAAGCCCGACTTCTTGTTCAGACAGCCTTGTTAACGTAGAACGGAATGTCCCTTGCCAATCACTGGCTTCAAACGTCCATTTGCCCGGCTCAAAATCCATAATGCGGCAGTCGGCGGTATAAAACGAAAAATTGGTGAAACGGTTAAAGTCAGACCAAATGCTTTGAAAATCAACCAATCCCCCGTCCAAGAGCGGATAACGCAGCAGCGTTTCTTTCGGCTTGGCAGACCGAGTCGGCTTGGTTTTCTTTTCAGGCTGACCGTTGTCACTCATCGCCGCCAATTGGCGCAAAGCCGCCACCGTATGTTTGCAGATGCCGCCGTTTTGATAAGGGCAAGAACATGAAACCTTAACCGGTTTGTTTTCATTAAATTCAACCATCTGCCGGTAGGTCTGCTTATACGAACCTTTGGATTGAAATGTCGCCCGATTGCCATCTATTTCCACCAATTCCGCCCGATAATCCCGCGCACGCTCAATACTGGCCGGCAGGGCTTTTTCATTGATAAAAGTTTCGATGGCATGGCGTGGTGGCAGCATGGAGTTATCTTTAAAGCGGTTGGATGTAGGAACGGCAATTATAGCAAAAAGGCCGTCTGAAAGATGAATCTTTCAGATGGCCTCTCTATTCTTAATCGATAGACCAGCTATCTACACTACACCACCAATACCTTTGAATTTCTCCACAAAATCAGCAATTTTTTGGAAAATGCTCTGCTTGGCGGTCAAATAGTTAGGGTTGAGTGGGCTCATTTTGGGTAATACACTATTCAAATCCGTGCCGTTTTCGCTGGCATATTCGCGTTTGAGTGAGATCATTAGGTAGCGCTTGGCTGCCTCGGTATTCAAGCCATTCTCTTCAATCAGCGCTTCTGCTTCCTGTTGCTGTTTTTCTTGGGCGAATTGATAGAATTCATCTAGAATAGACGGCTTGTCTTCAATGGCATCCAAATTAGTTTCATTGATGAAATCCACCACCAAAGTTTCTTTGGCACGGTTGCCGATGCTGGCGCGGATGGTGCGGCGGATTTCTTCCACCAAAGCGCTTTTGTCTTTGATTTTTTGATTGTGTTCAAAAATCAATTCCAAAATATAGTCCAAGTTGATTTCTTGTGACTTTAACAAATCCACTTCAAAAACCACGTCATCCCAATCGATTTGGCTTTGGTTTTGTTTCTCTGATTCTTTTTGCTGGCGTAGCCAATCGCGGATGTCGTTATAGGTAGAACGATAATCCTGCACCACTCTTTCAGACGGCATCGGTACGCTCTGGATAGCGTTGAAATCATCATCGCTTAAATGGAACTTATCTTTAAATTCCGCTACTGCAGCTTCATCATCAAGATTAACCGTCTGTATTTCTTTGAGTGCGGTAAATTCATCGTAATTCTGTAAAACATTTTCCACGCGCAGGTATTCGCCGAATAGTTTGGCAAATTCTTTTTTGTCCTTCTCGGTGACGATGCTGTCAGGGTCGGGGAAGCGGGCGTTTAATTCCTGCACCACCTCCAGGTAGCCGCGTCGTGCTTCACCGGTTTGCTGGTCGGTGTAGCCCTCCATATATTCTTCATAGCTTTTCTCTAGCACCACGTTTCTGGTGTTTTTGTTGCCGAATAGGGTGATGGCATCGATGGTCGCCTGCTCCAAGTCGCGGAAGGTCACGATATTGCCGAAAGACTTGGTAGCGTCATAAATGCGGTTGGTGCGTGAATAGGCCTGCATCAAGCCATGATAACGCAGGTTTTTATCTACGAATAAGGTGTTTAGTGTCGGCGCATCGAAGCCGGTCAAGAACATCCCGACCACAATTAATAAATCCACTTCTTGATTTTTGACGCGTTTGGCCAAATCCCGATAATAATTTTGAAATTCGCGACTGTCGGTGCTGTAATTGGTGCGGAACAAGGCATTGTAATCGTCAATCGCCGCGTTTAAAAATTCCTTGGCGCTGCGGTTCATTGCATCGGGTTCAAAGCCCTCATCCTCAATATCACCGATGGCATCTTGTGCTTCATTGGCGGCGAACGAGAAGATGGTCGCGACTTTCAGCGGTTTTTCATGGTCTTTTTGTAGGTTTTTAAACGCTTCGTAATAGGCTTTGGCGGCATCCACACTACTCACGGCAAACATCGCATTAAAGCCCTTACCGCCTGCATGTAAGCGGTGGGTTTTGTGTTTAAAATTATCCAAAATATACTGCGTAATCTCGCGGATGCGCTCGGGGTGCAAAAGCGCTTGTTTGTTTTCCGCGGCGGATAATTTGGTTAAATCTTGCTCTGTTTCTAGGGTTTTAAATTGTGGGCGGACATCGTTATAATCCACTTTAAATTTCAACACTTTTTCATCACGAATGGCATCGGTAATCACATAAGAATGCAGCTCGCGCCCAAATACCGACGCCGTCTTTTCCGCTCCCAACGCGTTTTCTGGAAAAATCGGCGTGCCGGTAAAGCCAAACTGGCAGAATTTTTCAAATTTCTTCTTCAGATTTTTCTGCGCTTCGCCAAATTGTGAGCGGTGGCATTCATCAAAGATAAACACCACTTGCTTCTGATAAATCGGCAGATTGTCTTCCGACTTCATCAGATTATTCAGCTTTTGGATGGTGGTGACGATGATTTTGTTGTCGTCTTTATCCAGATTGCGCTTCAAGCCTGCCGTGCTTTCCGAGCCGTTGACACTATCAGGCGAAAAGCGCTGATATTCCTTCATGGTCTGATAATCTAGGTCTTTTCTATCCACCACAAAAAAGACTTTATCAATACATTCAAGTTCGGTCGCCAAACGCGCCGCCTTAAAGCTGGTCAAGGTCTTACCGCTGCCTGTGGTGTGCCAAATAAAACCGCCGCTCTCGGCCTTGCTCCAGTTCTTGGCTTGGGCGGAGCTTCTGATTTTCCACAGAATCCGTTCCGCTGCCGCGATTTGATAAGGGCGCATGATTAGCAGCGTGTTCGACACATCGAACACCGAATAGCGCAGCAGCACCGACAGTAGGGTATTTTTTTGGAAAAACGTGGCGGTAAAGTCTTTTAAATCCTTAATCGTCGTGTTGTCCGCACGCGCCCAATTCATCGTAAAGTCAAAGCTGTTTTTGTCGCGGCGGGTAGTGTTGGCGAAATAGCGCGTATCTGTGCCGTTGCTGATCACAAAAATCTGCAGAAACTTAAATAAAGAATTGTCGTGATTAAAGCTTTCTTTGGTATAGCGGTGCACTTGATTGAACGCTTCACGAATCGCCATGCCGCGTTTTTTGAGCTCGATCTGAATCAAAGGCAGGCCGTTCACCAAAACCGTCACATCATAGCGGTTGGCGTGGCTGCCGGTTTGGGCGAATTGGTTGATCACCTGTAGGTGGTTGCGGGTGATGTTCTTCTTATCGACGAGGTAGATATTTTGGATGTGCCCATCATCAAACACAAAATCGCAGACATGATTGTCATGGATTTTGCGCGTTTTCTCGATCATGTTTTCAGACGGCCTATCAAGATACTCAAGCACGAAGCGTGCCCATTCGCCATCTGAGAACACCATCGCATTGAGCCGCTGTAGCTGCTCGCGCACATTCGCCAGCAGCTTATCATGCGTGTTCAAGTCGCGGCGGTATTCGTAGCCCTGTGCCTGTAAGTCAGCCACCAGCTCGCGCTCCAAATCGCTCTCGCTCTGATACGCCGCGCCTGATTGGTCGATTTTGTCGTAGCTGTCTAGGACGATAAAATGATTGGTTTCGGCGATGGGGCGGGTGTCGGTGGTCATGATGGTTTCCTTTTCAGGCTGCTTGAAAGCTATAGATTGAATACAATTAAGGTTTTCTTTTTTCCAAATCGGCTTGCAGATGTGCCAAAGCCTGCAAATCTTCGGCATCTGCCAAGCGCTGTTTTTCCTGTTTTCGGGCTTGGTTAAACAAATCGTATTGCTGGGCGGCAATGCGCTCCATTTGCGCGTGTGAACGGCTGCCTTTATCCGCTAAAACAGGGAAACCGTTAAATTCCAGCAAAGCATCCACATTATTACGCCAAAAGCTCAACGTTAAATCTTGACGGTTTTTGACCCGCAATTCTGCACTTTCCAGAAAAATCATCACCAAACGGTTTAAAGAATCCAGCTCATCATGATGCAGATAATTTTTGGCCACCACAATATCGCCTTTGCGTACAACCGAGCCTTTCCAAGCCGTCAGCCCCATATTGGGCTGATTGGCATCTGCGCGGGCAATGATGAGTTCGGCGGCGGTTTGCCGGGTAACGGCATAAATCAATTTATTCTGCGCTTCGGCAAAAAACATCTGTGCCGCTTTATCGTTTTTCTCATAATCGGCAGACAGCGCAAACAATTCGCGCACTTTTTGATAAAAACGCATTTCGCTGGCGCGGATTTCGCGGATTTGTTCCAGCAGCTCATCAAAATGATCCAGCCTGCCCTGCGGATTTTTCAAGCGCTCTTTATCCAGCAGAAAGCCCTTATCCAAAAAGGCGCGCAACTGCGTATTTGCCCAACGGCGAAACTGCACCCCGCGCGGACTGCGGACACGAAAACCCACGGCCAAAATCATCGCCAAGGCATAATGCTTGACCTGATAATGCTTGCCGTCTTGGGCAGTTATTAAATAATCCTTAATAACTGAATCTGCATCCAATTCATTGTCTTCTATGATGTTTTTGATGTGCGTGGCAATGTTGGGCACCGAGGTGTCAAAAAGTTCGGCAAGCTGGCTTTGCGTCAGCCAGGCTTCATCATCGGCAACCAATAAAGCCACTTGGACCTTGCCGTCATCGCTGTTGTAGATAATCAAATCATCCATCTGTTTTCCTGTTTCATATTGAGCGGAAACAATAGCTTATCTCTCATTTCTTATTTTTGGCTCGGTAAATCATTTCAGACGGCATCAAAGTTCAGCAAGCGTTCGCGGTAATATTCATACTGCTTTTGCCGCAATTCAATCTCACGCGGCAAGCCTTCGCTGATGGAATGTGTGAGTGCGTCAAATTTATCTAAAATGGCGACAATTTGAGCTTGGGTTTCTAATGGGGGGATTGGGATAACATATTCTTTAACTTTACTATCCGAAACGGCAGGATATGCCGAACCACTCTGATTTTCTTCTAAAAAGTTTTTAAACTTTGTTGTTCCAAGATGATGATAAATCCAACGGAATAAAACTTTGTTGGGATTCGCCCGTAATACACAATAACCAGTACTTGCTACTTCCCCATTAAATTCATCATCAATGAGTGCAAACCGTAATTGTGTTGGACGTGTTGTTGCAAAAATTACATCATTTTTCTCAATCAGTTTTTGCGCTCGACTAGGCGCATTAGTTGATGAAATTTCTATTGTTTCGCCAATAGAATGGTTTTCCCGATTAACAGAAGTTAAATCAATATAGCGGTAAATATCGTTTGTTTCTTTCCATTTAATATTTTTTGTAGGCAATGTTACTTCCCCCAAACTCTTCCATTCCACTTTCAGGCCGTCTGAAAAAGGGTTTCTTGATTGAAAAAGCCAATTACCCCCCCCTGTTGGATTATTAAAATCTAACAGTAGGTTGCGGTAATATTCATATTGTTTTTTTCGCGCTGTAAGCTCCGCTGTAAGCTCCGCTGTAAGCTCCGCTGTAAGCTCCGTAAAATTGTCCAATACTTGGACAATTTTACGTTGAGCTTCCAGTGGGGGAATGGGGATTTTCATTTCAAGAACATCAAACATGCTAGGATGTTTGATGCCTGAGCCACGATAAAAAGAGCTAATTAAATCAAGCCTGCTTAGCAAAAAGTAGTATAAAAATTTATTATCTAGTACATTTTTATCACTTGAAGTTGCAATACGATTGTCAGCTGTAATATATTTGCCTTTGTAGTACTGAACTATGGGATTTCCTCCCCATGGAATTGCGATAATTTCACCTTCATTGATCTTATCACCCGCTAATTCTTCTGTTGTCCAAAGATCTGATATATTGGTTGTTAGTAGCTTTACATTACCATCTTGTACGGCTAATTTTTTTAAATCACTTGCCAGAAAGTAATAGTGCTTTTCAATTTTTGGTTGGTTTTCTTTTGGGACAGCATTAAATTTTTTATCCCAAATAGTTACCTCCCAAAGCTTTTTCCATTCCACTGACTGCCCATTTAAGAGATTTTTAATAAAGGTGTGCATTATTTTTTACTCGCTTTTTTGGCTGTCTTGTTTAAATGACTAATGACTTCAAGGTAGGACTTTTCTACATCGGACAAGGTTTTTGCCTTGTATTTTTTATATTCGCTTTTGGCTTTTGTTTCTGCTTGTGCGTGCGATATGCTACCAGCTCCCTGCAACACTTCTCGCCCTGTAGCATTTAATAATCTATCCAGCCCATTGATATAATCCTGCATAGTCATTGGTTTTTCTTCTATGGCGTTTAGTTCAGCAAAATCAAAATAAGCCGATACCAAATTATTTAAAACCTTTAATTCTTGTTCGGTAAGATAATTTTTGGCTATCATTGCTTCGGCTTGCGTGGGCTGTGTACCCTTAAAATTTTGCAATCCAGCAAACGGCTTATCGCTATCTACACGAAAATAAATAACCTCGCTGGCTGTATGACCGTGAGCGGCATAATGCAATTTATTTTGTACAGTCTTGAAAAACAAAATGCTTTCATCACTCTTTGCTGTATAGTCTATTGCTGTGGCATATAGATCCAATACCTGACGATACATCACTTTTTCACTAGAACGAATATCTCTAATACGGTCTAGCAATTCTTTAAAATATGAACCTCCCCCAACATTTTTTAGGCGTTCATCATCCATTGCAAAACCTTTGATAAGATATTCTTTTAGAATTTGAGTTGCCCAAATGCGAAATTGGGTTGCTTTGGCGGAATTAATGCGATAACCAACTGAAATAATTGCATCAAGATTATAAAAATCCACCAATCTTGCCACTTGTCTTGCACCCTCTGTCTGAACTATTTCCATTTTGGAAACAGTTGCCTCTCGTTGCAACTCTCCTTCATTAAAAATATTACTCAAATGTTTACTGATGGCTGGCGTATTTACATCAAACAGTTCCGCCATTGCTTTTTGCGTGAGCCATACCGTATCGCCCTCAACCCTAACATTGATGCCAATACCACCATCATCACGATTAAAAATAATAATTTGACTATCGCCCATCTTACACCTCAATCTCTTTTATAATCTCATCAATACTTTGGCGTAAAGTGCTAATTTTACTGACCGTTTGGCGGATTTCTTCGTTTAAGACGGCAATGTCAATCACTTCGCGCGTGTCTTCGGCTTCCACATAGCTGGAAACGGAAAGATTAAAATCGTTTTCGGCGATTTGGCTGTCTGCAACGTTAATGCTGAAATGCGCGGTTTCGCTTTTGTCGGCGAAAGTTTGTACGATTTGGGCGATGTGGTCATCAGTTAGGATGTTGTTGTTGGTTTCTTTTTTGAATAATTTGCTGGCATCGATAAATTGGACGTTGTGGTCTTTTTTGTTCTTTGCCAATACTAGGATATTCACGGCAATGCTCGTGCCAAAGAACAGATTGGGCGCAAGGGAGATGACGGTCTCGACGTAGTTATTTTCTACCAGATATTTGCGGATCTTCTGTTCTGCGCCGCCACGGTAAAAAATCCCCGGAAAGGTCACAATCGCCGCGCGACCGCGTGCCGACAGGTAATTCAGCGCGTGCAGGATGAAGGCAAAATCGGCCTTAGACTTGGGCGCGAGCACACCGGCAGGGGCGAAACGCTCGTCATTGATGAGTGTGGGGTCGTCCGAGCCGATCCAGTTAATCGAGTAGGGCGGATTGGAGACGATGGCGTCAAAGGGCTTGCCGTCGCCAAATTGCGGGCTGAGCAGGGTGTCGCCGAGCGCAATCTCGAACTTGTCGTAATTGATGTTATGCAGGAACATGTTCATCCGCGCAAGGTTGTAGGTGGTGTGGTTGATCTCCTGCCCGAAGAAGCCATCTTGGATGATGTGTTCGTCGAATTGCTTTTTGGCTTGTAATAGCAAGCTGCCCGAACCTGCGGCGGGGTCGTAGATTTTGTTGATGCTGCTCTGACCATGCATGGCAAGCTTGGCGATGAGCTTGGAGACGTGTTGCGGGGTGAAGAATTCGCCGCCTGATTTGCCTGCGTTGGCGGCGTAGTTTGAGATCAAGAATTCATAAGCATCGCCGAATAGGTCGATTTGGTTGTGCTCAAAGTTGCCAAAGTTCAGTTCTGCCACGCCTTTTAGGACGGCTGACAGGCGTTTGTTTTTGTCGGCGACGGTGTTGCCTAGGCGGTTGGACGTGGTATCAAAATCGGCAAACAAGCCTTTGATGTCGCGCTCAGAGTCGTAGCCGTTGGCAGATGATTCGATGGCATCAAAGATCGCCTTTAGGTCGGTGTTGAGCTGGTCGTTTTGATGGGCTTTGGCGGCGACGTTTTTGAACAGTTGGCTAGGGTAGATGAAGTAGCCTTTGGTCTTGATGGTGTCTTCTTTGATTTGTTCTAAAATTGGGCTGTCATCGGGGAAGCTGGCATAATCCACGCTGTCATCGCCCGCTTCGATATAGGCGGCGAAGTTCTCGCTGATGAAGCGGTAGAACAAGGTGCCCAGAACGTATTGCTTGAAATCCCAGCCGTCCACCGAGCCGCGTACTTCGTTGGCGATTTGCCAGATGCGGCGTTGTAGTTCGGCGCGTTGTTGGATGCCGGTCATGATGTTTCCTTAGGTATGATTTAGGTTTTGATATTAACTTGAATTATGCCGTATAAAAGGCCGTCTGAAAACGCAAGATGCGCTTTCAGACGGCCTTGGTTCATCTATGGAACGGTCTGATTATTTTTTTTTCAGACGGCCATGTAATTCTTGCACGCTGTACACGCCCAAGTGGTCGCGGCTTTTTGCGCCTTCGCTCATGGCTTCGCCGCCGGCGATGGTGGTGTATTGCGGCACGCGTTGGGTCAGGGAGGTGCGGCGGATGCTGTGGCTGTCGGCAACCGATTGCGCATCGCTGGCGACGGTGTTCACCACTAAGGCGATTTCATCGTTTTTGATGGCGTCAACGATGTGCGGACGGCCTTCCAACACTTTGTTCACCACGCCGACTTCGATGCCTTGCTCTTTCAGGTAGGCTGCGGTGCCGCGTGTGGCGACGATTTCGTAGCCCAAGGCTTGGAAGTTTTTCGCGGTTTTGATCAGCAGCGGTTTGTCTTCGTCGCGTACGGCCAAGAAGACTTTGCCGCTGGCCGGTAAGCGTTCGCCTGCGCCCAGTTGCGCTTTGTAGTAGGCTTCACCGAAGCTGGCACCCACGCCCATCACTTCGCCGGTTGAGCGCATTTCAGGGCCTAAAATGGTGTCCACGCCCGGGAATTTGATGAACGGGAACACGGCTTCTTTCACGGCGTAGAAATCCGGAATCACTTCTTTTTCAACGCCTTGCTCTTTCAGGCTGATGCCGGCCATGGCGCGTGCGCCGACTTTGGCCAACGGCACGGAAGTGGCTTTCGACACAAACGGCACGGTACGTGAAGCGCGTGGATTCACTTCCAATACGAACACAACATCGTCTTGCACGGCAAATTGCACGTTCATCAGGCCTTTTACGTCCAAGGCTTTGGCCATGGCGACGGTTTGGCGGCGGATTTCGTCTTGAATCTCTTGGCTCAGCGAGTATGGCGGTAATGAGCAGCCTGAGTCGCCCGAGTGGATACCGGCTTGTTCGACGTGTTGCATGATGCCTCCAATCACGACTTCGGTGCCGTCTGAAACGCAATCGACATCGACTTCAATGGCGTTGTTCAAGAAGAAGTCGAGCAATACCGGGCTGTCTTCGGAAACCTGCACCGCTTCGCGCATATAGGTTTTCAATTGCTCTTGGGTATGCACTACCTGCATGGCGCGGCCGCCCAATACGTAAGACGGGCGAACCACCAGCGGATAGCCGATTTCTTCTGCCAACACAAGGGCTTCTTCTTCGTTGTGGGCAATGCGGTTAGGCGGTTGGCGCAAGCCTAAATCGTTGAGCACTTTTTGGAAGCGTTCGCGGTCTTCGGCGGCGTCAATGCTGTCGGCAGATGTGCCGATGATGTTCACGCCGTTTTCTACCAAGGCGTTGGCCAGTTTCAGCGGGGTTTGGCCGCCGTAATGCACAATCACGCCCCAAGGGTTTTCTTTGCGCACGATTTCCAACACGTCTTCCAAGGTCAGCGGCTCGAAATACAGGCGGTCGCTGGTGTCGAAGTCGGTCGAAACGGTTTCAGGGTTACAGTTGACCATGATGGTTTCAAAACCGGATTCGCGCAGCGACAGGGCAGCGTGTACGCAGCAGTAGTCAAACTCGATGCCTTGGCCGATGCGGTTCGGACCGCCGCCGAGAATCATCACTTTTTTGCGGTCGCTCGGGCGCGCTTCGCATTCTTCTTCGTAAGTCGAATACAGGTAAGCGGTGTCGGTGGCGAACTCAGCTGCGCAGGTGTCGACGCGTTTATAAACAGGATGCAGATTCAAGGCATAGCGGTGTTCGCGCACTTCTTTTTCGCTGATGTTCAGCAATTGCGCCAAGCGTTTGTCGGAGAAACCTTTGCGTTTCAGACGGCGTAAAGCCGCGTAGTCCAAATCAGCTAATTGGCCGTCTGAAACTTTTTGCTCTTCTTGCACCAAGTCTTCGATTTGTGCCAAGAACCAAGGGTCGATGGCGCAGATGTCGAACACTTCTTCTTTGCTGAAACCAGCACGGAAGGCATCGGCCACAAACAGCATACGCTCAGGGCCCGGGTTGGCCAATTCGCGGCGGATTTCTGATTTATCGGTCGAGCGCGGATTAAAGCCGCACAAGCCGGTTTCCAAGCCACGCAAGGCTTTTTGGAACGATTCTTGAATGGTGCGACCCATGGCCATCACTTCGCCCACCGATTTCATTTGCGTGGTCAGGCGGTCGTCGGCGGCCGGGAATTTTTCAAAGGCAAAGCGCGGGATTTTGGTAATCACATAGTCGATAGACGGCTCAAATGATGCGGGCGTGCGGCCGCCGGTGATGTCGTTTTGCAATTCGTCCAACGTAAAGCCCACGGCCAATTTGGCCGCTACTTTGGCAATCGGGAAGCCGGTGGCTTTAGAAGCCAGCGCCGAAGAACGGCTCACGCGCGGGTTCATCTCGATCACAATCATCTCGCCGTTCTTAGGATTGATGGCGAATTGAACGTTTGAACCGCCGGTGTCCACGCCGATTTCGCGCAACACCGCCAAAGAAGCATTACGCATGATTTGGTATTCTTTGTCGGTCAGCGTTTGAGCTGGGGCAACGGTGATCGAGTCGCCGGTATGCACGCCCATCGGGTCGAAGTTTTCAATCGAACAGATGATGATGCAGTTGTCGTTTTTGTCGCGCACCACTTCCATTTCGTACTCTTTCCAGCCGAGTACCGATTGCTCAATCAGCAATTCATGGGTAGGGGACGCATCGAAACCGCGTTCGCAAATCGCTAAAAATTCATCGCGGTTATACGCAATACCGCCGCCCGAACCACCCATGGTAAACGAAGGACGAATCAGCGTTGGAAAGCCGACTTGCTCCTGCGCCGCCAAAGCTTCGTTCATGGTGTGGCAGACAAACGATTTCGGGCAATGCAAACCGATTTTCGCCATTGCTTCTTTAAAGCGGCCACGGTCTTCGGCTTTGTCGATGGCATCTTCAGTTGCGCCAATCAATTCGACATTGTATTTCGCCAACACACCGTTGCGCGCCAAATCCAACGCGCAGTTCAGCGCCGTTTGGCCGCCCATGGTCGGCAATACCGCATCAGGACGCTCTTTGGCGATGATTTTTTCCACTGTCTGCCAAGTAATCGGCTCGATGTAGGTCACATCGGCCATTTCCGGGTCGGTCATGATGGTGGCCGGATTCGAGTTTACCAGAATGACTTTATAGCCTTCTTCACGCAAGGCTTTACAGGCTTGAGCGCCCGAATAGTCAAATTCGCAGGCTTGGCCGATGACAATCGGGCCGGCGCCGATGATTAAGATGGATTTTAGGTCGGTACGTTTGGGCATGGTTTCACTCTTTATTCGCTGGGTTAATCTGAGTTTCAGACGGCTTGGGAGGCCGTCTGAAAACCAATTGTTGCATGTGTCAAAATTTCTTTGTACAGACGGCGGGCGTTTCAGACAGGTGTTGTCTGGCCGGGTTAGCTGCCTGTGTTCGTTCTGTGTTCGTTTATTTGCCCAGATGTTTCATCGCCTCGTGTTCCTGACGGATGCGGCAGGCGAGGATAACGGCGTAGACGGGCAGGCCGACGGTCATGGTGGTCCAGCCGTGGCAGAGCAGGCCGATGCCGATGAGTTCGGGCACGATGTTTAAAAAGTAGTTCGGGTGTTTGACGTGTCGGAACAACCACGAACGGTTTAATTGGTGGTTTGGTCGGATGTAGATTTTTACCGTCCAAATCGGGCCGAGCGCGCGGATAACGTAAAACAATACCGCCAGCGAGCAGCCGGTCAGTATCAGGCCGGCGGCGGAAACGGCGTCAAACACGGCCTGGCGCGCAAACGATTCGCCCAGTGCGGCGAAATAGTAGGCGATGTGCGCCAGCGACAGCAGTTTGGAGGTGCCGGCGCCGAATTGCTGCGCGCCCTCGGCAATCAGGTTTTTTTCGTTGCGGATGGAAATGCGCAAGGAAGCCAAACGGATCAGGAAAATCAGGATAAAAGCAAGTAAGATCATATTATTATCAAAAAATCAAAATTAAAAAACATTAACCCTTTTTTGTTTTCAGGCGGCCTTGGTTTGGTTGTTCGATGCCGTCTGAAAAGCTGACGTGTTCAATCAAATATCCAGTTTCAAATCCCCCTCTTTAATCCAACCTTTTTTACGCATCAACGCGGCAATCAGCAGCGTCAACACAGCCGGCAACACGAAATGCAGCAGGCCGATGGCCAGCCAGATATGCGTGTCGCCGCCCATGGCGTCGAGCGTGCCGACTTGGCCGACAAGGCCGCTGGTGCCCATGCCGGCACCCGACGGAATGTTGCTCATTTGAAACACCGTGGTCGCCAGCGGGCCGAGAATGGCGCTGCTGATAATCGGCGGCAGCCAAATCAACGGGTTTTTCACGATATTGGGCATTTGCAGCATGCTGGTGCCCAAACCTTGGCTCAAAACGCCTGCCCAGCGGTTTTCTTTGAAGCTCATGACGGCGAAACCGACCATCTGTGCGCAGCAGCCGACGGTGGCGGCGCCGGCCGCCAAGCCGCTGAGTGACAGGGCGATGGCGACAGCGGCGCTGGAAATGGGCAGGGTCAGAATCATGCCCATCAACACAGCAACAATGATGCCCATCAACACGGGTTGCAATTCGACTGCCCACATAATTAGCGCGCCGGTTTGGGTCATGGCGGTGGCGATAATGGGGCCGACAAACTGGGCGGCGGCCATGCCGCTGATTAAGGTAGCGGCAGGGGTGGCGATGATGTCAATCGGCGTGGTTTTGCTCACCAGTTTGCCGATTTCGGTGCCGATGGCAACTGCGATAAAGCAGCCGACAGGCCCGCCCAGTGCCGCACCGGCCAAGCCGATAATGGTGCTGGCAAACAAAACCAGCGGCGGGGCTTTCAGGGCATAGGCCACGCCCACGCCGATGGCTGCCCCCATACCGGCTTGCGCTTGGCCGCCGATTTCGACCAGCCAAGGCAGGTTTGTCCAGCCACCGACGGTTTTTAAAATCAGACCGATAATCAGCGAGCCGAACAGGCCGAGCGCCATAAAGTTCAGCGCATCAATGCCGTAACGGCGCAGGCTGAATTCAATGTCTTTTTTTGCGAGTAGGGCTTTGATGTTCATTTTTCCTCTTGATGAACATGCCGTCTGAAACAATCAAGGTTTTTCAGACGGCCTTTGAATACACGCGTGAAGCAGCCATCAGTTGGTTTTTATATTATTTTGAGGTGGGATGGTTATTGTTCAGACGGCCTTGTTTATCCCATAAGAGGCCGTCTGAATCTGCAGTATTATGCTTTTGCTGCTTTTAAGCTGTCGATAAATTTATCAAACAGGTAAGCCACATCGTGCGGGCCCGGGCTGGCTTCAGGGTGGCCTTGGAAGCTGAATGCCACTTGGTCGGTCAATTCAATGCCTTGCAAGGAGCCGTCAAACAATGAGCGGTGGGTTACTTTCACATTTTCAGGCAGCGTGTCTGCGTCCACTTCAAAACCGTGGTTTTGGCTGGTGATCATTACGCGGCCGTTTTCCAAGTTTTGCACTGGATGGTTGGCGCCGTGGTGGCCGAACGGCATTTTGCGGGTTTTGCCGCCCACCGCCAAGCCCAATAATTGGTGGCCCAAGCAAATACCGAACACCGGTTTTTTGCTGGTCAAAATCTCTTGAATCGCTTTGATGGCGTAGTCGCAAGGCTCAGGGTCGCCCGGGCCGTTGGATAAGAACACGCCGTCCGGATTCATGGCCAACACATCTGCCGCAGGGGTTTGCGCCGGAACGACAGTCAAGCGGCAGCCGCGTTCGGCCAGCATGCGCAGGATATTGGTTTTCACGCCGAAATCGTAGGCAACCACATGGTAAGGCTGTTTTTCAGGGGTGACAAAACCTTGACCCAGCTTCCATTCGCCTTCCGTCCATTCGTAGGTTTCCGCGCAGGTCACTTCTTTGGCCAAATCCTTGCCCACCATGCTGCCGAACGCAGCAATCAATTCTTGTGCTTTTTCTTCGGTCGCGTCGGCACCGGTCAAAATCGCACCGGCTTGCGCACCTTTGTCACGCAAAATGCGGGTCAGACGGCGGGTGTCGATATCGGCAATGGCCACGGTTTTGTTGCGCACCAAATATTCTTGCAGGCTTTCATCGGCGCGGAAGTTGCTGTGTTGCAAAGGCAGGTCGCGGATAATCAGACCGGCCGCGTACACATTGCGGCTTTCCACGTCTTCGCCGTTGGTGCCGGTGTTGCCGATGTGCGGGTAAGTTAGCGTGACGATTTGTTTGCAGTATGACGGGTCGGTCAGAATTTCTTGATAGCCGGTCATGGAAGTGTTGAACACCACTTCGCCGGAAGTCGAGCCGTCAAAGCCGATTGAGGTGCCGTGAAACACGCTGCCGTCGGCGAGAACCAGAAGTGCTGGAGTTGTCATGATGAAGTCCTGTCTTGCTGAATGGAAATGTTTGATATGAGGCCGTCTGAAAAGGTAAGGTGTTTCAGACGGCCTTCAGAATATGGTTAAAAAAAAAACACGCCACACAATCTTGGGAACATTGTGTTACGTGCTTTTTCAGGCATTTCTGTTTATGCCGTAGAAGCACTGCATTTTAAGCCAAAACGGGGTTTGGTTCAAGCCTAAAAACGGGCATATGGCAGAAAAAAGCGATAAATGGCTGTTTCATTTTTGTCATCAATTTGCCGTGTGACCGGCTAAATTGGTGCAAAGGCCACCTATTATGCAATAGAAATGATAAAATCAGGTTTCGTCAAACAATAACAAACGGTTTGTATTTCCATGAAATCTAAATCTAAAAAACATATTACTGGGAACCGCGCCGCGCGCCAAAACAGCGTTCGGCCGATTATTTTGAGCGTGGCATCGGCATTGTCGCTGGTGGCTGCTGTAAATGCACATGCCGCCGCGCAAAAATTTGCGCCTGTGCCGCTTTATTTGCAGAATGAATCGGTAACGGGTGAAGTGAAGATTAAGCCGAATGTGATGTTGTTTATTGATGATTCGGGAAGTATGGCGTGGGTGCCTGGGGCGGAGCGTAATCCTAGAGCCGGTGAACAGTCACGCATGCAAATCACGAAAAATGCACTGACGCAGGTGGTCAATCAATACCAAGATACCATTAACTGGAGCTTTCAGACGCTTCATAATAATGGTCAGGTCAATGTGCCGACTTATACCAATACTAATGGTCGAAACCATACTGATATTTTAGCGCGAATCAACTCGATGTTTGCTAATAAAGGTACACCTACGACCCGACGTTATTATGAAGTTTCACAAATTGTTCGCAATCAAACAGAATACCGTTGTCAGAAAAACTATATTGTTTTGATGTCGGATGGCGATGCAAATGGTAGTTATGAAGCTGACTGGGTGAATCAGAGGGATTATATGACATGGGGGTATAGGGTTGTGCCAGTTAATCAACGACGGGTATTTCCTTCTGGTACAAATGTCTTTTCTGATAGTTATTTTGGTACGCGTAATGGGGGAGGTTCAGATTGGAAAGTAACTGCTATAGCGACAGGCTGGAATGTTGATATATGGGATACTATTCTCGACCGTAATGATGGTTTGGGTTGGTTTAGTAAAACGCTGGCAACCAAAGATTTCAAAACCAGCGGTACCGATAAAGCAGGTAAAAGCTGGAATGGTGATGCTAATGACCCTAAAGATGCCAATGGTAAAAGTTTATATGAAAAGCAAGTGGCTGAAACCTATACTGTAGGCTTTGGTGAGAGCTTGTCTGAAGCAGGTCGTAACTATCTGCAACAGGGCGCAAGCAGTAGCAATAATTACTTCAATGCTTCTAAAGCCGAGGATTTGGTTGCGGCATTTAATTCCATTTTTGCCAGCATCGATGCTGCTAACGGCTCGATTCCGATTGTTGCCCCGGGTACGGTTGCGCCTGCTGCGACCAGTAGCAATGGTGTGCCTGATATGGCTGCGGCGGTTGAATTAGATAGCGGATCATGGAGCAGTCGCCTGAAGTTTTATAAACTGAATGCAGACGGTACGGTCAATAATAATGTGGTAACCGAGCCTTCATTCTCCAACCGAAAAACCATGATTAATAATGGTAAAACTGTGGCATGGGTAGAGAATATTGCCGATAACCAAATGTCTAACGCTGACTTTAATATCAGCGGTGGCACACCTGCCGATCAATTGGAATGGAAAAATGTGTTGCTGCCTTGGACTGCGCGTTTAAGCAACGATGCTACCTTGAATCAAACGGCGAAAACCCGTAAATACAGCCAAGTTTATCGCATTCGTGAAGAGGGTAAACGTGATTTGGGCGACATTTTGGATAGCTCGCTGAATACCGTTGGCGATAGCGTAGGCGGTCGTCAGGAATTCATGGTAACGGCGGCTAATGACGGTATGGTGCATATGTTCCAGCATACTGGTGGTGAGCATCCTTATGATTTGAAACTCAGCTATATTCCTGCAGCCATGGAGCGCGAGGATGATGCCGGTAATCCGTCTGTGATGGGCAAATTCTTGAAAGATGTGGCGCATGAGCAATATGGCTCGACCACTGTGCCACACCGTTATCTGGTAAATGGCGGCATGACCTTGCGCCGTACGCCAAATGCAGCGGAATCTAAAGGCCAGCAAGTGTTTATGTTTGGCGCCATGGGTCAAGGTGGCCGTGGTGCGTATGCATTAAATATCGGCGGCGTGAATCGTCATAGCGGTTCTGCATTGGCTTTAAATGCCGGTGAATCGAATTGGTTGTCGGATGTGCCGTTGTTTGAAACCGTAAAAGGCGAAAACAATAAGCTGGGCTACACCATTGGTACGCCGCAAATCGGCCGTATTTCTGTGCAGCGTGGCGTGGATAAAGTCAGCACCACTGAAAATGTGCGCTACGCTGGCTTCTTATCCAGCGGTTATCGCAATTTGGCTGATGCAGATGGTAATGATGCCAGCGAGACTGCGCTTTATGTTTATGAAATGCTGGGTCAAGAAGCCGGTAGCGGTGAGGCGAATGGTCCGGCTGCCGGTGCGGAAATCAGAAAAATCGAAGTGCCAGGTGGCGTAGGCGGTTTGTCGTCGCCTACTTTGGTGGATGCCGATTTTGATGGTATCGTTGATGTGGCTTACGCGGGTGATTATGGCGGTAATATGTACCGTTTCGATTTGCGAGGCACCACGCCGTCTGCTTGGACGGTGACCCGTATTTTCGCAGGCAATCCTAGTCAGCCGATTACTTCCGCACCGGCGATTTCCCGTCGCGGTAGCGGCAGCTATGTGGTGATTTTTGGTACCGGTAGCGACATTTACGAAAGCGATTTGGAAAACAAAAATCAGCAGGCAGTGTATGGCATTTTCGATAAATTGCCAGATGCGCCTGATACCAGTGCTGTACGGTCAGATGTTGCACAACAAGCTGATTTATTGCAACAAACCATGAGTGTGAATGAGAATGGCCAAGTATTTTTGACCAACAATCGAGTGGATGAAAAAACACAAAAAGGCTGGTTCTTTAATTTGGATGCCAATGGCGAGCGCGTGGTCGTGAAGCCGACCATGATTCTTCAGACGGCAGTATTGTCAACGCGCAGCTATAATAAGGTGACGATTACGACTGAGCCGCAAGGTGATATTTGTATTCCGGAAAAAACCGAAACCAAAACCGAAAGTGCCAGTAAGATTTTGGGTGTGAACGCGGAAAATGGTGGTGCACTAACCCAGCGTAGCGCACGTTTGAAATTCCATATTGACAACAATGTAGCATTCTCAAAATACGCTAACGGCATCAGCATGCAAGGCATTACCAGCTTTACTTATGTTGACCAAACTAAGCTGAACGATTCTCCGGTAACGCGTGATGGCGATAGCGGTGAAACCGGTACAGATCAACCATTAAAAGCAGCCAATAGTGAGATTCCAAACAACAAATGTTTCAGTCGCGAAGCCGTGCGCAAGCTCTTAATCTCCAATTCAACACCGGGTAGCCAGTTGAGAGATTTGGATATCGAAGGCCGAATTTGTGGTATCCGCCGCTTATCTTGGCGTGAAATCTTCTTCTAAATTAAGGCAGTAACAAATCAAAGGCCGTCTGAAAGGTTTGAACTGTCCCCCAATTCTTGGACAAGTTAATAATCTTTCTCAAACAGCCTGTTCAAGCTGGGTTCTGTAAGCCACAGGACTCAGCTTTTTTAAATTCAAACTAATACGTTCATAATTGTAGTAACGTATGTAATCATCTATCACTTTGGTCAATTCTGCCACCGATAACACACCTTCCTGATAGAAGCTTTCCACTTTTAATGTCCCGAAGAAACTCTCCATCGGTGCA
>NZ_PDBT02000023.1:0-32979 GCF_002551535.2 Neisseria sp. N95_16 | reverse complement strand
AAACTTTTGCTCTGAAATTTTGCTGAACTTTTGATACTTATTTTTTAGTTTCATATTAGGAGCTTATCAGGTTTTTTGATGATTTTGCTTCCTAAGCCCCTTCCCTATTATATGCCATATGAAACATAAATCCTTTACTTCCCCAGAGAGGTTACAGCGTAAATTTATTTTTCATAAAATTCAACCTATTGAGCAACTTCTTTATCTCTAATACAATATAATAAATTTCAAGTTAAATCTTAAGCAGTAATTTAAATTTGTACTCTGGGAAGGTATAGATTTAAAACACAAGGAGTGAAAAGTCCAATATTAAACAGCATTTTATCTCAACTCATCCAATCCTGGTAAATATTGTATATTATGTTAGGGGCTTAGGAATTTTTTATTTGGTTTCTAGCTAAGAATACGCTTAATGTCGGATACAAGTATCCGACCTACTCTTTATCATCAAATTCACAAATAAAAAGCAGCTTGAAAACATCAAGCTGCTTTTTTCAATGAAGGTTTACTTCATTTTATTTGATACGCATGTCGCCGGTTTCAACAAAACGTTGGTGCCATGACAAGGCTTCCATCAACAGGTGTGGTGTGTGTAGGCCACCTGCTTTTTCGGCGCGGTCGTAGTAGTCACGCAACATGTCGCGGTATTCTGGGTGCGCACAGTTGTTGATAATCAATTGAGCGCGTTGGCGTGGTGATTTGCCGCGCAAATCGGCCATACCTTGCTCCGTAACGATAAACATCACGTCGTGTTCGGTATGGTCGTGGTGTGAAACCATTGGTACGATACATGAAATCGCGCCGTCTTTGGCCACAGATGGCGATACGAAGAATGAGAAGAAGGCATTACGGGTAAAGTCGCCTGAGCCACCGATGCCGTTCATCATTTTGGTACCCATCACGTGGGTGGAGTTTACGTTGCCGTAGATGTCGGCTTCAATCATAGCGTTCATGCCGATGATGCCCAAGCGGCGGATGACTTCAGGATTGTTGGTGTATTCCATCGGGCGCAGAATCAGTTTGTCGCGCAGGAAGTCGATGTTATCGTTAAAGCGTTGCAATGCATCCGGGCTGAATGACAAGGCGGTGGCTGATGCGTGTTGCATTTTGCCGGCCAAAATCAAGTCTAACATACCATCTTGCAATACTTCGGTGTAACCGGTCAAATCGTCAAACGGTGCATCCAACAAGCCCGCCATCACGGCATTGGCGACGTTGCCGACGCCTGATTGCAAAGGCAGCAGATTTTTCGGCAAGCGGCCTGCTTTGACTTCGTGGCTGAAGAAATCGATGATTTGCGCGGCAATCGCTTTTGAGTTTTCATCAGGATCAGCGAATTTGCTGTTGCGGTCACCCGCGTCGGTCAACACGATGGCGGCGATTTTCTCTTCCGGACATTCCAAATAAGGCGAACCCACGCGGTCGAACGGGCCGGTGATGGCGATTGGTTTGCGGTGCGGCGGCACACCGATATCGAACACCACGTCGTGCATGCCTTCCAATTTGGCATTTTGTGCGGCGTTAACTTCAATAATAACTTTTTTCGCGGCTTTCAGCGCTTCGTTACCGTGGCCGATACCCATGGCCGGAATCAATTTACCTTCTTTGGTAATACCGGATACTTCGATAATCGCCAAATCAAAATCGCCATAGAAACCTTGGCGCATTTGTTGCTCAACGTGCGACAAGTGCATGTCTTGGTAAGCGATGTTACCGGCGTTGATGCTGTTGCGCAGTGATGGGTCTGATTGGAAAGGATTGCGGAAATGCACAGCATTGGCAGCGGCCAATACACCATCACACTCAGGCGCGGTTGAGGCGCCGGTAATCATGCCGATACTGAATGGGCGGCCGGCAGCGTGTTCGGCTTTGGCTTTTTCTGCAATGGCAGTCGGCAGAAGTTTCGGATAGCCTGCGCCGGTAAAGCCGGTAATGGCAACATTCATGCCGTTTTGAACAAATTCGGCTGCTTGCTCGGCAGACATAATCTTGTTGCGCAAGCCTTCGTGCTGGATGCGTTCTTCTGCATTAATCATTTGCTTTCTCCTTTGGTTTGGATCTTGAGCGTGGTCGCTGTTTTTTAAACTAAAAATCGGCAATCTGTTTTTCAGACGGCCTTAAAATAACATAGTGCTACAAACTATATAACAAAGCTTTCAAAGTGTAAAGAATGCCGTCTGAACGGCTTAATGGAACGGGATTTTAGTGCCACCGCACACGACAAACCATTCTCCAAAGTAAATAGACGGCGCTGATTTTGGCTAAATCAGTTTCAGACGGCCTCTTCTTTTTAATGTGATTAATGACAAATGCTACTAGACGATTCCGCCACTTGCGTGAATAATACGCCTTTATTGAAATACTGCGGTTTTGATTGAACAATGAATGATTCCAAAGGTTTGCTGATTCGCTGGCTGATTGTGTGCCTGATTCCGCTCATCACTATGCTGGCTTTTGTGTTGATTCCGCCGCCGGATCATACGCAATATCTGATTAACGGCATTATTCTGGCTTGCGAAGCGACGTTTTTATTCAAATTCGTGCTTTTTGACGTGATTAAGCATCATTTGAAAGGGGAACTTGAATTAAAGCGCAAAACCATGTTGCTGTTTATCCCGATTGTGTTGCTGATTATTTATTTGGTGCATTACTTCGGTGGTTTTTAATACAAAAGGCCGTCTGAAAAAATTCAGACGGCCTTTGATACACCTTAAAGCAATTACAGGCTGTTGGTGAATGTGCGGGTAATCACGTCGCGTTGTTGTTCAGGCGTCAAAGAATTGAAACGCACAGCATAGCCGGAAACGCGGATGGTCAATTGCGGATATTTGTCCGGATTGGCTACGGCATCTTCCAAAGTCTCGCGGGTCAAAACATTGACGTTCAAATGTTGGCCGCCTTCCACTTTAGGACGCGCGCTCACGTCCAGCGGAATTTCTTTGTAAGACACTTCGCCCAAATCAGCCAAAGCCACTACAGCATCGGCTTGATAGCCACTCTCCTCTTTTGCCACCAAGCAACGGGCTTCGTTGGTGCTGTCGTCCAGCAACCAGAATGAGTTCAACAATGCTTCGTTTTGCGCTTGTGTAATTTGAATACCTTTAACCATAACTACCTTCTCTTTCATTAATGTAGAAAAAATCTTAATTCAGCCTTATTTTATACCCTATGCCCGAAAAGAAATTGATATAAATCAAGTTACAAAACACTACAGCTTAACTATTTAAGCAATTGTCTTTAATCGTTAAATTATCAAAATCTGATTTGGGTAACCGCATAATATTTTACCCCAGCACCATTGCTGATTTGTGAACATAATTTATGAATAATGAAATAATCAGGCCGTCTGAAAAAAAATCCTGCTGGCTGTTTTGCAATGTCATTGATAATTTCGGCGACATTGGTGTGTCGTGGCGTTTGGCACAGGCACTTCATCAAGAACTGGATTGGCAGGTGCATTTGTGGGTGGACGATGTGTCCGCTTTACAGGCGATCTGCCCTGATTTGCCGGCCGTTCCCTGCGTGCATCAAAATATTGCCGTGCATAAATGGGCGGCACAATCCGCCAATGATGTCACCACCCTGCCCTCGCCGCACATCGTCATCGAAACCTTCGCCTGCGACCTGCCGGAAAATGTTTTAACCATCATTCAGCAATACCGTCCCCTTTGGCTCAACTGGGAATACTTGAGCGCGGAAGACAGCAACGAGCGCCTGCATTTGCTGCCATCGGTGCAAGCCAACGGTGTGCAGAAATTTTTCTGGTTTATGGGCTTCAGCAAAAAAAGCGGCGGCCTGATACGCGAAGCCGATTTTTGCCAACGTATTGACTTTGATGCCAACCTGTTCAGACGGCATTATGGCTTACCCGCTAAAACTGCCGAAGAATGGTTATTGTTCGGCTATCGCAGCCCGGTTTGGGCAAGCTGGCTGGAAATGTGGCAGCAACACGGCCAGCCTATTACGCTGCTGTTGGCCGGTCATCAAATCATCGACAGCCTGAAAGCAGCGCAAGCCATTCCCCAAAACGCTTTACAGCACGCCTGCGATACATTTCAGACGGCCTGTGTCACGCTGGTTAGCATTCCTTTTGTGCCGCAACAAGATTTCGACAAGCTGTTGCAGCTTTCAGACGGCCTGATGATTCGCGGCGAAGACAGCTTCGTGCGCGCGCAATTGGCGGCAAAGCCGTTTTTCTGGCACATTTATCCGCAAGACGAAATGGTACATTTGGAAAAGCTGCATGCGTTTTGGCAGAAAACCGCGCCGTTTTATCCGCCCCATCTTATGGCCGCACATCAATCCTTATCCGATGAACTCAATGGTGCACATGAATTATCGGCCGAACAGCGTCTCCACGCTTGGCAAACGCTGATGGCACACCGAGAAGAATGGCAGCAAAGTGTCGCAGATTGGCAGAAATTTTTGTTTTCCCAACCAACCGCGCTGGAAAAACTAGCCAAATTTGTTTCAAATACGCTAAAATAGCGCGTTTATTTTGTAACTAGAATCTGATTGGAAACACACAATGAAAACAGCTCAAGAACTGCGCCCGGGTAACGTATTCATGGTCGGCAGCGACCCAATGGTGGTACAAAAAACCGAATACATCAAAGGTGGCCGCAGCTCAGCCAAAGTCAGCATGAAGTTGAAAAACCTGCTGACCGGTGCGGCTTCTGAAACCATCGTTAAAGCCGACGACAAATTCGACGTCGTGGTATTGTCACGCAAAAACTGTACTTACAGCTACTTTGCTGACCCAATGTATGTCTTCATGGACGAAGAATTCAACCAATACGAAATCGAAGCTGAAAACATCGGCGACGCATTGAAATTCATCGTTGACGGCATGGAAGACCAATGCGAAGTGACCTTCTACGAAGGCAACCCGATTTCTGTTGAATTGCCAACCATCATCGTGCGCGAAGTAGAATACACCGAGCCTGCGGTTAAAGGCGATACTTCAGGTAAAGTGATGAAAACTGCCCGCTTGGTTGGCGGCACCGAAATCCAAGTAATGGCGTACATCGAAACCGGCGACAAAGTCGAAATCGATACCCGCACCGGTGAATTCCGCAAACGTGCTTAATTATCTGATTTAAAATAAAAATAGGCCGTCTGAATATTTCAGACGGCCTATTTTTATTGATTCACACACGCGCCAATTCTTCACGCATTTGATCAATTACCGCTTTATAATCCGGTTTGCCAAAAATAGCCGAACCGGCCACAAAGGTATCCGCACCAGCAGCAGCAATCTCGGCAATATTATCCACTTTTACGCCGCCATCAACTTCCAGCGCAATGCGTCGGCCGGTTTCTGCTTCATATTTGTCTAACATAGCGCGCACTTGGCGGATTTTCACCAAGGTTTGCGGGATAAAGCTTTGTCCGCCAAAGCCCGGATTCACCGACATCAACAACACCATGTCCAAACGATCCAAAACATTTTCCAACCCGCTCACCGAAGTGGCCGGATTCAATACCAAACCGGCTTGGCAGCCCAAATCACGAATCAGGCTTAAGCTGCGGTCAACGTGTTTGCTGGCTTCTGGGTGAAAAGTAATGATGCTGGCGCCGGCTTTGGCAAAGGATTGAATCAAATCATCTACCGGCTCAACCATCAAATGCACATCAATCGGCACACTGGCATATGGTTTCAATGCCGAACAAATCATCGGGCCAAAGGTGAGATTCGGCACATAATGGTTATCCATCACGTCAAAGTGAATCAAATCGGCACCTGCTGCAATGACGTTGCTGACTTCTTCACCCAATCGGGCAAAATCGGCAGAAAGAATGCTCGGGGAAATACGATAGTGGCTCATAGATGCTCCAAAATTTAAAATTTGATGAGTGTGGCTGATGGTTGACGTTTATTTTAACGCAAATCAGCATATTATGTATTTATTTAAAATCTTAATGAATAAATGCAACGTTTCTGAAAAAATAATTACATGATTTATAACCTACTGAAAATAAAGCATACATTAGTGTTTGTTAATTTATAATTAACGATAATCCAACCCAAATTAACGCGTATGAAACCGCCGTTGACATGCATATCCGTTATATTGCATATGTATTCAAAATTAGGAAATTGCTGTGTTTGTTGTGTTGAAATCCCCTTTAGTTTTTCAGGTTTTATCGTTTGCTGTTCTGTTGGTGTGCAGTAGTGTGATTTATGCCGCGCCCCACGCTTCACAATTGGATGATTTTCATCCTAATTGCAATTTCCGCCAATTGAATCTCAGCCAAGAGCAGCATTCTGCGCTGCGTCGTATCCGCTCCGATTATAAAGTCGCCGCCGACAAAGCCTACAAAAAAGAACAGCGCACCGACCGCACACGCCGCCGCAACATTATGAAAATTTTGACCAATCCTAATTTTGATCAAAACAACGCGCGCGATTATGTGGAAAGCCGTTATCTGTCGCGCATGGATTTTGCCGTGGACGAATTGGCGATTCAACACCGAATTTATCATTTGTTAAGCCCGAGCCAGCGCCAAATTTGGCTGGATAGCTGCTTGCGCTAATTTTACCGAACAGGCAATCAACAAAGGCACTTTTTCAAGTGCCTTTTGTTTTAGTCGATTACCCGTTGCTCTGGCAAACGCCCTGCCCAATCACAGGCAAATTGCCATGCCGAGCGGCCGGATCGGTTGCTGCGCATTTGTGCCCACAATAAAGCTGCTTTTTTGGCAGTTTCATCGTATTCCACGCCAAAGTCGACCAGCCAATTTTCCACCGCCTGCAAATAATCATTCTGATCAAACGGATAAAAGCTCAGCCACAAACCAAAACGGTCGGATAAAGACACTTTTTCTTCTACCGCTTCTTTTTGATGGATCTCACCACGAATACCGGTCGTACCGCCGTTTTCATCCATGTATTCAGGCATTAAGTGACGGCGGTTGGACGTGGCATACACTAACACATTGCTGCATCGTTGCGATAAGCCGCCATCTAAAGTGGTTTTCAATGCTTTATAGGTTTCATCACCGGTTTCAAACGACAAATCGTCGCAGAAAATAATGAATTTTTCCGAGCGTTCGGCCAAAAGTGGCAACAATGCCGGCAGCGTGATTAAATCGCTTTTATCCACTTCAACCAAACGCAAACCTTGATCGGCATACTCATGTAGCAAAGCTTTCACCAGCGACGATTTGCCCGTACCGCGCGAACCGGTCATCAACACATTATTTGCCGGACGGCCTGCCAAAAATTGCTCGGTATTGCGAATCAAGCGCTCGGTTTGCGAACCGACTGCTGCCAAGCGGCTGAGGGGGAAAGTATGCGGATTGGGCAGGCTTTCCAATACGCCTTTGAGCCCTACACTTTGCCAGCGGTAAGCCAGCGCATTCCAATTAATGGCAGTTTGTTCTGACGGTAAAATCAAATCCAAGCGGTTTAATACCGCATCGGCTTTTTTCAAAAATTCAGTAAGTTCCATAGTTTTTCTTTTCAGACGGCCTGTTATTGATGTTGCGCCATCACGCGCAAAACGGTATCGACAATGGCTTGTGTTTGCGGGTCGATTTCAATATTGATTTCATCGCCGACTTGGCGCGTACCGAATAAGGTGCACTCTAAGGTTTCGGGAATTAGGTGGACGTTGAATTCATCGTCGGTCACGTCGCCAATCGTCAGACTGCAACCATCCAAGCCGACAAAGCCTTTGGTTAGGATATAAGGCTTCAAATCCGCAGGCAGGCGAAACCAAAGCGTGCGGTTAAATTCATTTTCATCAATGCGCGTAATCGTGGTGGTGGCCATAATATGCCCACTCATCACATGGCCGCCGATTTCGTCGCCAAACTTGGCCGCCCGTTCCAAATTGACCCAATCTCCTGCTTTCAGACGGCCTAAATTTGTTTTGGCCAAGGTTTCGTTCATTAAGTCGAAGCTGACTTGATTGGCCTCAATCTCGGTAATGGTTAGGCAACAGCCGTTGTTGGCCACGGATGCGCCGGTTTGCAGATTATCGGCCATATTGAGTGGCAGCTCGACGATGTGCGTGCGGAAATCAGGCGATGGTTGGTTTACCGCAACAATGCGCCCCATGCCTTGTACAATACCTGTAAACATTTTGATGCCTTGTTTTTTTGATTAATGCAATTGTAACGCAAAATTCAATAGGCCGTCTGAAAGCATGTATATTTTTCAGACGGCCTCTTTATTTATCCAAACAAAAAACCGAATCATCAGATTCGGTTTTGATCATTAGGCCGTATGAAAGATTACAGCGCGTCTTTCAATGCTTTACCAGCACGGAATTTAGGAGTTTTAGCAGCAGCAATGGTCAAAGGCTCGCCAGTTTTAGGGTTGCGGCCTTGACGCTCGGCACGTTCGCCAACGTAGAAAGTACCAAAACCTACTAAAGTGACAGTGTCACCTTTTTTCAGCACTTCGGTTACGGCATTAGTAGTCGCATCCAATGCTTTTTGGGCAGCCGCTTTTGAAATACCAGCTTCTTGAGCAATCGCTTCGATTAATTCAGACTTGTTCACAATCAGTCCCTTCCTATCGTTGAAAATAATGGAGAACCCGATGATTCGGGCTTTTCGTACTTTTGAGTACCTGTGTGCTTTATAGCAATTCTGAAATTACCATGTCAAGCGAAAAGATACGGAATTGCTTTATTTTTCAGGCTTTGCAAGCAAACCCGTATTCTTTTACAACACATTTACACCAAATCAGTGTTTTGTCGCTTTGGCTCTTGACGGCTTGATTTTCGGGCTTTCAGCCAAGGTTTCCACGTTTTCCAACGGAGCTTGCCAAGGCTGCGGCTGATATTCCAAACCCAAAGCCAATACTTCGTCAATCCACTTCACAGCATGAATTTCCAGACCGGTTTTCACGTTTTCCGGAATCTCTTCCAAGTCTTTGACGTTGTCTTTCGGGATCAACACATGCTTGATGCCGCCGCGCAATGCCGCCAGCAGTTTCTCTTTCAAACCACCAATCGGCAATACTTCGCCGCGCAGGGTAATCTCACCCGTCATCGCCACATCAGCGCGCACCGGAATGCCGGTAAATGCGGAAACCATCGCCAAGGTCATGGCAATACCCGCGCTCGGGCCGTCTTTCGGCGTTGCACCTTCCGGCACATGCACATGCATATCTTGTTTCTCGTAGAAATTCGGTGCCAAGCCGACTGATGTGGCGCGTGAACGCAATACCGACCAAGCCGCGGTCACGGATTCTTTCATCACATCGCCCAGCTGACCGGTCGATTGAATGTTGCCTTTACCCGGCAAAGCCACGGCTTCTACGGTCAACAATTCGCCGCCAACTTCCGTCCACGCCAAACCGGTTACCTGACCCACACGGTTTTCATTCTCAGCCACACCGAAATCAAAACGGCGCACACCTAGATAATCATGCAGATTATCGGCATTCACCACAATCGCTTTCAGTTTGGTTTTGCGGGTTTTGGCTTTTTGTGCATCTTCTTTCAGTTGCACCGCCATCACCACTTTGCGGCAGATTTTGGCAATTTCGCGGTCAAGCGAGCGCACACCGGCCTCACGCGTGTAATAACGCACGATATCGCGTACGGCAGATTCTTCAATCACCATTTCACCATCACGCACGCCGTTGCGTTCCATTTGCTTCGGCACCAAATACTGCATTGCGATGCTGACTTTTTCATCTTCGGTGTAACCTGACAGGCGGATGATTTCCATGCGGTCAAGCAAGGCCGATGGAATATTCATGCTGTTGGAGGTGGCGATAAACAGGACATCGCTCAAATCGTAATCCACTTCGACGAAGTGATCAGAAAACGCATTGTTTTGCTCCGGATCGAGTACTTCCAACAAAGCCGAAGCCGGATCGCCGCGGAAATCATTGCCCAATTTGTCGATTTCATCAAGCAAGAACAACGGATTTTTCACTTCTGCTTTAATCATGCTTTGAATGATTTTTCCCGGCATCGAACCGATATAGGTACGGCGGTGGCCGCGGATTTCGCTTTCGTCTTTCACGCCACCCAAAGCCATGCGCACATATTTGCGGCCTGTGGCTTTGGCAATCGATTGACCCAACGAGGTTTTACCTACGCCCGGCGGACCGACCAAACACAGAATCGGTCCCTTCAGTTTGTCGCTGCGCTTTTGCACCGCCAAGTATTCCAAAATGCGTTCTTTGACTTTTTCCAAACCAAAATGGTCGGCATTCAAAACCAAATCTGCTTTGGCAATGTCTTTGATAACGCGCGTTTTTTTCTTCCACGGCAAATCTAGCAGCGTATCGATGTAGTTGCGCACCACAGTTGATTCGGCCGACATTGGCGGCATCATCTTCAGCTTTTTCAGTTCGCTCAAAGCTTTTTCTTGCGCTTCTTTGCTCATGCTGGCTGCTTTGATTTTGGCTTCCAAAGCATCCAATTCTCCACGCTCGTCTTCTTCGCCCAATTCTTTCTGAATGGCTTTGACTTGCTCATTGAGATAATACTCACGCTGCGATTTTTCCATTTGGCGTTTCACACGGCCACGAATGCGCTTCTCAACCTGCATGATGTCGAGTTCGGCTTCCAATTGACCCAGCAAAAATTCCATGCGGCCGACAATACTGGCGGTTTCCAAGATTTCTTGCCGCTGCTCCAGCTTCAATTGCAAATGCGCGGCAATGGTATCAACCAAGCGGCTGTTTTCACTGATGCCATTAATGGTATTTACCACCTCAGCCGGAATTTTTTTGTTCAATTTGGCGTATTGCTCAAATTGTGACAATAAAGTGCGACGCAGCGCTTCCACATCAGGATTGGCTTCGTCTTCATTCTCATTCACGGCTTCAACGTGCGACAAGAATAAATCGCCTTTGTCTTCCACCGTCAGCGCACGGGCGCGGCGCACGCCTTCTACCAATACCTTCACCGTACCATCCGGCAGCTTCAATACCTGCAACACTTGGGCAACCGTACCCATGCGGTGCAAATCTTTGGCAGACGGCTCTTCAATATTCGGATCCAATTGCGCCAGCAAAAACACCGGATCATCGTTGCTCATCGCCATTTCCAGCGCAGCAATCGATTTTGGGCGACCGACAAACAACGGCAGCACCATGTGCGGATAAACCACGACATCACGCAGCGGCAGCGTGGCCAGCGCGCTGTATTCCTCAAAATATTTGTTGTCTTCTGACATATGTGTATCTCTTGCGGTTTTGAATCAAGTTGCCTCGTAAGTTGGGCTGAAAGATTGGATTTCAAGACTTGAAAATCGGCTTAATGCGCATATTTGCCTGATAACCATTTTAAATGCAAGGACAAGTCAGGTTAACAAGGCTTGGCGTTTGCGTTAAAATATGCCTGAACACAAAATCAGGTCGTCTGAACAGCATTTATCGGCTTTCAGACGGCCTTAACAAGGAATACCTCATGTCTGATCAAACCCATACACCCGAGCAAGCCGAAACCCTGCTTGAGTTTCCGTGTATCTTCCCTTTAAAAGTAATGGGCATTACCCACCCTGAATTTGTCAGCTCGATTTTAGCTGCCATTCAGGAACACGCCCCAAATACCACCGAAGCGCACGTGACCACCCTCCCGAGCAGCAAAGGCAACTACACCGGCGCTACCGTAAAAATCGAAGCCACCAGCAAAGAGCAGCTCGATAATATCTACCGCGCCCTGACTTCGCATGAAATGGTGAAAGTGGTTTACTAAGATGAAAATCGTGCAGAAAGGCTTGGTAGAATATCAGCCGACATTCGAAGCGATGAAAGCGTTTAATGCCAACCGCGACGAACATACTGAAGACGAATTGTGGGTGGTCGAGCATCCGCCGGTGTTTACCCAAGGTTTGGCCGGAAAGCCCGAGCATCTATTGATTCGTGACGATATTCCTGTGGTGCAAATCGACCGTGGTGGCCAAATCACTTACCACGGCCCCGGCCAGTTGGTGATTTACACCATGATTGACTTCAAGCGCCGCAAAACCAGCGTGCGCCACATCGTTTCTGCACTAGAAAACAGCATCATTGCCACCTTGGCCGAATACAGCATTGAAGCCGCTGCCGACCCGAAACGTCCCGGTGTGTATGTAGGCGAACGCAAAATCGCTTCACTCGGTTTACGCATCAAAAACGGCTCGGTCTATCATGGCTTAGCTTTGAATGTAAACATGGACTTAAGCCCGTTTAGCCACATCAACCCTTGCGGCTATGCCGGTATGGAAATGACCCAAATCGCGGATTTCATCAATCCGTGCCCCACGCTTGCAGAAGTGGCCGATAAACTCACCGGCCATCTGAACACGCAACTGACCTCGAAAGAATCATGATGAGTGAAATTAAAATTGACGATCCCAAACGCGGCGTAAAATTACGCAGTGCCGACAAAACTGCCCGCATTCCGATTAAAGTGGTGCCGTTGCAGGAAAAATTGAAAAAGCCGGAATGGATTCGTGCCAAATTACCTACTAAAAAATTCTTTGAAATCAAAGATATTTTACGCGAACAAAAAATGCACACCGTGTGTGAAGAAGCCTCTTGCCCGAATATCGGCGAATGCTTTAGCAGAGGCACAGCCACTTTCATGATTATGGGCGATATTTGTACCCGTCGTTGTCCGTTTTGCGACGTGGGTCACGGCCGCCCTAACCTATTGGATCCGGATGAGCCACAAAATCTGGCTGAATCTGTTGCCGCCATGAACTTACGTTATGTGGTAATTACTTCCGTTGACCGCGATGATTTACGTGACGGCGGAGCACAACACTTTGCCGACTGCATCAAAGCCATCCGCGAGCGCAGCCCGAACACCAAAATCGAAATTCTTGTACCGGATTTCCGCGGCCGTTTGGACATTGCCCTGAAAATTTTGGCCGAAACACCGCCGGATGTGATGAACCACAATTTGGAAACCCATCCGAGCCTGTATAAAAAAGCCCGTCCGGGTGCCAATTACCAGCATTCGTTGGATTTGTTGCGCCGCTATAAAGAAATGATGCCGCATATTCCAACCAAATCCGGCATCATGGTCGGTTTGGGTGAAACCGATGAAGACGTGCGCGAAATCATGCGTGATATGCGCGCCCACAATATTGAGATGATTACCATCGGCCAATATCTGCAACCTTCAGACGGCCATTTGCCGGTGTTGCGTTATGTGACACCCGAACAATTCAAAATCTTTGAAAAAGAAGCGTATGAATTGGGCTTTAGCAATGCCGCCATTGGCGCGATGGTTCGATCCAGCTACCACGCGGACGAACAAGCTGCCGAAGCCCTGCGCGAAAGCCACGGCGGCGGTTGCAGCCATTAAATCAAACGTGTTTATCATGCCGTCTGAACTTTTCAGACGGCATGATTTTTCAGTTTGTATCATCGCTCAATACGGCTTTTTAAAGCTTTTATGCTATACTTTCAGGCTGAATATGCGCAAAACTGCCACACACTTTATTTTCCTAACATGATGTTTTTATGGAAATTAATGACAGACTTTAAACAATATTCAGGCCGTCTGAAAATTAAAACAAAATAAAACTATACTTTTTCTTAATTTATGCGATAATAGCTAAATAAATTCTTAGTTAATTCGTGACAACACTTACAGAAAGTACCATTATGTCAGATGAAAAAAGCAAAGCCCTTGCCGCTGCCTTAGCCCAAATCGAAAAAAACTTCGGTAAAGGCTCTATCATGAAGATGGATGGCAGCCATCAAGAAGAAAACTTAGAAGTCATCTCAACCGGCTCGCTCGGCTTGGACTTAGCTTTGGGCGTAGGCGGTTTGCCGCGCGGCCGCGTGGTTGAAATCTTCGGCCCTGAATCATCCGGTAAAACCACTTTGTGTTTGGAAGCCATTGCACAATGCCAAAAATCAGGCGGTGTATGTGCATTCATCGATGCCGAGCACGCATTTGACCCGATTTATGCGCGCAAATTGGGCGTAAAAGTGGAAGAATTGTACCTTTCCCAACCGGACACCGGCGAACAAGCCTTAGAAATCTGTGATACTTTGGTACGCTCCGGCGGTGTGGACATGGTCGTGGTTGACTCGGTAGCCGCATTGGTACCGAAAGCCGAAATCGAAGGCGAAATGGGCGACAGCCACGTCGGTTTACAAGCGCGCTTGATGAGCCAAGCCTTGCGTAAACTGACCGGCCACATCAAACGCACCAACACTTTGGTGGTATTCATTAACCAAATCCGCATGAAAATCGGTGTGATGTTCGGCAGCCCGGAAACCACTACCGGCGGTAACGCGTTGAAATTCTACGCTTCCGTGCGCTTGGATATCCGTCGTACCGGCCAAATCAAAAAAGGCGACGACGTGATTGGTAACGAAACCAAAGTTAAAGTGATTAAAAACAAAGTAGCGCCGCCGTTCCGTCAAGCCGAATTTGATATTCTGTATGGCGAAGGCGTGAGCTGGGAAGGCGAATTGATCGACATCGGCGTGAAACACGACATCGTTGAAAAATCCGGCGCATGGTACAGCTACAACGGCGCGAAAATCGGCCAAGGCAAAGACAACGTGCGCTTGTGGCTGAAAGAAAACCCGGAAGTTGCCAACGAAATCGATGCCAAAATCCGTGCAGCAGTCGGCATCAACATTGACATCACCGAAGGTAAAATTGACGATACCGATGGCGAACGTCCTGAAGAGTAAAATCGTGACGGCAACGTGGACTTAATGTCTCATAAAAAAGAGCAGGCTTAGCACCTGCTCTTTTTATTTGTTTTTGAATTGCTTAAGGCGGAGAGCGTTGCAAAGCTCAGTTTAAACTAAGAAAGCTATGCTCGTCATTCCCGCCTGTGCGGGAATGACGATTTAAAGATTTACGAGTTTTGCAAAAATATCAGGCCGTCTGAAAGTAAATACTCCCCAGCCTAAACCTTTCCTATTTTCGCTTCACGAATCGGTAAATTCAACAAAGCAGCCATAGCGGCAAGCACCATATCCGCGTACCACATCCAGTTGTAATCACCAAAAGCCGTAATCGCAATACCGCCCAAATACGCGCCAAGAAAACCGCCGATTTGGTGCGACAACAAAGTTAAGCCGAATAAAGTCGCCAGATAACGCAGACCAAACAATTTGCCGGTAATCGCGGCAGTCGGCGGCACTGTGGCCAGCCATGTCAAACCTAGCCCGAATGCGAATAAGTAAAACGTCCAATCAGTACGCGGCATCATCAGGTAAATCAAAATCAGCAAGGCACGCGAAGCATACATCCAAAACAAAATATATTTGCTGCGAAATTTGCCCACACACCAGCCGGCTGCCAAGCTGCCAATTACATTGGCGATGCCGATAATGGCCAGCGACCACGAAGCTACCGTCGGCGGCAAACCGCACAAGGCCACTTCAGTCGGCAAATGCGTCACCAAAAAAGCAATGTGAAAGCCGCAGGTAAAAAAGCCCAAATGCAACAAAATATAGCTGCGGTCTTTAAATGCTTGTGAAACAGCCTGCTTCAAAGTCTGTTCAGGTTGTACATTCGGGGCCGTCTGAACGGCCACCGCGCCCGATTCTCTGCGCGTGAGCCAACGTGCAATCGGGATAATCAGCAAACTCACCAACGCCAACACATACATGGCACCGCGCCAACCGATGGCCGGAAGAAAAATCAATCCTTGCAACACAGGCGAGAACAGAAATTGGCCGAACGAGCCGCCTGCATTTACTACACCCGAAGCCGTGCCGCGCATTGATGGTGGCAGCTTATTGGAAACTTGGCTCATCAAAATCGAATGACTACCCGCCCCCGACCCCATCGCCAACATCACCCCCATGCTCAAGGTTAAGCCCCAAGTAGTGGTGAGCGACGGAATCAGCGCGCAACCAATGGCCAGAAGAATTGTGCCCCACAACAACACCGGCCACGCGCCAAAGCGATCCGCCAACGCGCCCGACAGCGGTTGTGCCACGCCCCACATCAATTGACACATCGCCATCGCAAAACTGATGCCGGCAATGCTCAATGCAGTGGAATTGACCATCGGCTGCACAAACAAGCCGAGCGACATCCTGATGCCCATGGTAATCATCAACACCGCCGCCGCGGCAAACGCAATCAGCCACAATAATTTCGTCTGATGAATCTCTGTCTGCATATTATTCTCTTGATGGATATGTAAACAATGCCGTCTGAAACCAATGTTCAGACGGCATCTTCATCACAAATCAAACCTTAGTCCGTCTGCCCGTCTGCGCGCTTTCATAGGCTTTTTCAATTAAACCTAACACTTGCGCCACCTGTCGTGCATTCACCGCCAAAGGCTCGCCTTCAGTCAAAGCGGCATAAAGATTTCGATAAAACGCACCATAATCGCCGCGCTCGCTCGGCATGGTTTGGCGCATGATTTGACCGTCGATTTCCGTGTGCAACACGCCCCATTCTTGCGACGTTTCTACATTCCAATTACCTTCAGGCAATATACCGCCAACCAGCAAGGCTTCTTGATTATCCGCGTCCTGCTTGATATACGAACCTTTTTTACCGTGCAGCGTCATAAACGGCAAAGGCTCGCGGGCATATTTGGTGCCAATCAGCGACACCTTCAGGCCGTCTGAATAATACAGCGCGATGTCGAAATTATCATCACTCAACGCGCCTTCATGCTGGTGGCGGATATCGGCATACAGTTCAGACGGCATACCAAATAAATCCACCGCCATATCCAATAAATGCGAGCCCAAATCATACACCAAGCCCACACCTGCGCCGCCGGTTTCCTTCCAACGCTTTTTGTTCAAGCCCGCCGCATAGCGTTCAAAACGAAATTCCGCATCGACAATCTCGCCTAACAGGCCGTCTGAAAGCAGTTTTTTGGCCGTGAGCGGCGCGCTGTCCCAACGGCGGTTTTGATAAACGCTCAACAACACGCCCTGTTCATCAGCCAAATCCGCCAAGATTAACGCTTCTTCCGCCGTGGCACACAGCGGCTTTTCCACCACCACATGCTTGCCCGCCGATAAAGCTTGTTTAGCCAATTCAAAATGCGTTTGATTCGGCGTAGTAATCACGATTAAATCCACGTCATCAGTGAGCAAATCATCAAAATTGCGCACGGTTTCCGCATCCGGCAACACGTTTTTGGCCTTGTCGCTGCTGCGTTCAAACACCTTAACCACATCAAAACGACCGTCCACACGCCAAAATGGCAGATGAAACACTTGCGCCGACATGCCGAATCCGGCCAAGCCGATGTTGATTTTTTTCATACGATTTCCTTTTCAGACGGCCTAATCACAGAATATCCGTTATAATTGCGCATTAATGAAACAGGCTGTATGCTTGATTGACCAAATTCATGCCAATCCACTTCAGACGGCCATCAGAAAGGACACATTATGCGAAAACCACAACGCGGCTATGCCCGCCAAGACCGAGTTCGTGAACAAATCATGCGCGAACTGGCCGAACTCGTCCGCACCGATTTGAAAGACCCGCGCGCCGGTTTCATCACCATCAACGAAGTCGAAGTCACCCGCGATTACAGCCACGCTACCGTGTTTTACACCGTATTGGACGACAGCACCCGCGAAATCACCGAAGAAGCACTCGACCACGCCAAAGGCCATTTACGCAGCGAATTGGCCAAACGCATCAAGCTCTTCAAAATTCCCGAGCTGCATTTCAAATACGACGAATCATTAGAACGCGGCATGAGCATTTCCAGCCTGATTGACCAAGTGGCGGCTGAAAAACCGGTAGAAGATTAAACCATCCATCATAAAGGCCGTCTGAAAAGCATTTAACCGGCTTTCAGACGGCCTTTTACAGTTGAAACCCCATGAATACCAAACCCAGCAAACGCCCTATCAACGGCGTTTTATTACTCGACAAACCCGAAGGTTTGAGCAGCAACACCGCCTTGCAAAAAGCGCGCCGTCTTTATCGCGCCGAAAAAGCCGGTCACACCGGCGTGCTCGACCCACTCGCCACCGGCCTACTGCCTGTATGCTTCGGTGAAGCGACCAAGTTCGCGCAATATCTGCTCGATGCGGATAAAGCCTACACCGCCACCATGAAGCTGGGCGAAGCCAGCACCACCGGCGATGCCGAAGGTGAAATCATCGATACCGCCCGTGCTGATATTTCGCTACAAGAATTTCAGACGGCCTGCGCCGCACTCACCGGCCCTATCCGCCAAGTGCCGCCGATGTTCTCTGCATTGAAACACGAAGGCAAACCACTTTACGAATACGCGCGCAAAGGCATCGTGATTGAACGCAAACCGCGCGACATCACCATTTACTCGATTGATATTCAAGAATTTTCCGCACCCAAAGCCGTGATTGACGTGCGTTGCAGCAAAGGCACTTATATCCGCACCCTCAGCGAAGACATCGCTAAGCACATCGGCACCTTCGCCCACCTGACTGCCTTGCGCCGCACCGAAACCGCCGGTTTCATCATCGCACAAAGCCACACGCTGGAACAATTGGCAGACTTAAGCGAATCCGAACGCGATGCACTCTTGCTGCCTTGCGATGTACTGGTGCAGCATTTGCCGAAAATCACACTCAACGACCGCGCCGTTGAAATGCTGAAATTCGGCCAACGCCCACAGTTCACCGAAAACATTGCGCATGAACAACCGATTCGTATGTACAGCCAACAAGGCGAATTTATCGGTTTGGTTGAATATCAACAAGACATAGGCCGTCTGAAAGCCTTGCGTTTGATGAATACGGCGAATACAAGCGAATAAAAACACAAAAAGCCGTCTGAAAAATTTTTTCAGACGGCTTTTTTTCTATTTAATCAAATTTTCTATTCAATCAAAATCAGCGCAACAATTGTTGCGATTCACCACGCTCAGCGGCTTGCACCTTGTCTTGCGCCGCTTTGACATTGTTTCCCAAACTCTGCACGCGCTCTAAATACTTGGCGTAATTGCGTTCATTGCCCAAGCGCACTTTTTTGCCTTCTTCCAAAGCGTGCTGCGCCTGCTGCAATTCGCGTTGTGCCGCTTCCAAATCAGCAGATGTATTTGCTTGCGGCATGCTTTCGCTGATGGCGACTGGGGCGGCAGTTTGATAAACAGGTGCTGAAGTGTATACCGATGGGCGGCCGATATTGCTGGCTTTGCAGTTTTTGCCGCCGTCTTGGCTATAAACCTTGCGGCCTGAGCGGTCGGTGCATTCGTAAATGGTTGCTGCTTGGGCAGCTGTGGAAGCGAGCAAGGCTAAGGTGAGTAAAACGGTTTTGTTCATGTGGGTCATCCGGTTGAAATCAATTCAAGCTATTGTAATGAATTCACGTTAGGGTAAAACGCCGGTTTGTGTAAAAATAAGTTGGCTAAAACCATTTCCACCAAATAAACACCAGCGCAGCAATCATAATCAGGTTGGCGATGATAATCGGCATCCAGCGTTGCGGCTGCTGGCGCACTTCGGCGGCATTGCGCGTGCGGCGGATATAGAAAAACGGGCTGAGCAGCATCGATGCCGCGCAAATCAGAATAATCACGGCGTAATAGATTTTTTCGGTTTCCAACGCGTTTCCTTTTCAGACGGCCTCTATAAAATATGCTACAATTTCGCCCGATTATAACACTCTATTTATAAAGGTTTTACAAAGAATGATTTCTACCAACGGCATTACCATGCAGTTTGGCGCAAAGCCGCTGTTTGAAAACGTGTCTGTCAAATTCGGCGAAGGCAACCGCTACGGTTTGATCGGCGCCAACGGCTCGGGCAAATCCACGTTTATGAAAATTCTGGGCGGCGATTTGGAGCAGACTGCCGGTGAAGTGGCGATTGAAAACGGCGTGCGCTTGGGTAAGCTGAAACAAGACCAGTTTGCTTACGAAGATATGCGCGTGTTGGATGTGGTGTTGATGGGGCACACCGAAATGTGGGCGGCCATGACCGAACGCGACGCGATTTACGCCAACATGGAAGCCACTGAAGACGACTATATGCGCGCGGCCGATTTGGAAGCCAAGTTTGCCGAATACGACGGCTACACCGCCGAAGCGCGCGCCGCCGAATTGTTGAGCGGCGTGGGCATTTCTGAAGATTTGCACAATGCGCAAATGAGCGAAGTTGCTCCGGGCTTCAAATTGCGCGTGTTGCTGGCGCAGGCATTGTTTTCCAAGCCCGACGTGTTGCTGCTTGACGAGCCGACCAACAACTTGGACATCAACACCATCCGCTGGTTGGAAGGCGTATTGAACGAATACGATTCGACCATGATCATCATCTCGCACGACCGTCACTTTTTGAACGAAGTGTGCACCCACATGGCCGACTTGGACTACAACACCATCACCATCTATCCGGGCAACTACGACGATTACATGCTCGCTTCAGCACAATCCCGCGAGCGCGCGCTGAAAGACAACGCCAAAGCCAGAGAAAAACTGCAGGAACTGCAAGAATTCGTGGCGCGTTTCTCGGCCAACAAATCCAAAGCCCGCCAAGCCACCAGCCGCTTGAAACAGGCCGACAAAATCAAATCGGAAATGGTCGAAGTCAAACCTTCTACCCGCCAAAACCCGTATATCCGTTTTGAAGCCGACGAAAAAGCCAAGCTGCACCGTCAGGCCGTGGAAGTGGAAAAACTGGCCAAGCGCTTTGAAACCCAGTTGTTCAAAAACCTCAACTTCATCTTGGAGGCCGGCCAACGCCTGGCGATTATCGGCCCCAACGGTGCCGGTAAGTCCACTTTGCTGAAATTATTGGCCGGTGCCTACAACGCCGAATATTCAGACGGCCTCACCCAAGACGAAGGCACCATCAAATGGGCTGAAAAAGCACATGTCGGCTACTATCCGCAAGACCATGAAAACGACTTCGACGTCGATATGGACTTGAGCGAATGGATGCGGCAATGGGGTCAAGAAGGCGACGATGAGCAAGTGATCCGCGGCACACTCGGCCGCCTGCTCTTCGGCAGCAACGATGTGGTGAAAAAAGTCAAAGTATTGTCCGGCGGAGAGAAAGGCCGCATGCTCTACGGCAAATTATTGCTGTTGAAACCGAACGTGCTGGTGATGGACGAGCCGACCAACCACATGGACATGGAAAGCATTGAATCGCTCAACATGGCGCTGGAAAAATACAACGGCACGCTGATTTTCGTTTCGCACGACCGTCAGTTTGTTTCATCGCTCGCCACCCAAATCATCGAGCTCGACGGCAAAGGCGGCTACGAGCATTACTTGGGCGACTACGAAAGCTATCTGGAGAAAAAAGGTTTGGTTTGATTCTCCATTAAATGAAGCTGAAACTGAAACAGGCCGTCTGAAAAGTGAATCTGCTTTTCAGGCGGCCTTACCCTTTGCCGAATGTTATAATCCTGTTCCAACACATTTCCCCTATCGTCTTATGAAACTCAATCCCCAACAACAAGCCGCTGTAAATTATTTGGGCGGGCCGCTTTTGGTTCTGGCCGGAGCCGGCAGCGGCAAAACCGGTGTGATTACGCAAAAAATCAAGCACTTGCTGGTTAACATCGGTTATGCCGGCCATCAGGTGGCAGCGATTACCTTTACCAACAAGGCGGCGAAGGAAATGCAGGAACGCGTGGCGAAAATGCTGCCCAAATCGAAAACGCGCGGGCTGACGATTTGTACCTTTCACTCTTTAGGCATGCGAATTTTGCGTGAAGAAGCCGCGCAAATCGGCTACAAAAAAAACTTTTCCATCTTAGACGGCACCGACAGCGCCAAAATCATCGGCGAGCTGTTGGGCGGCACGGGCAAAGAAGCCGTGTTCAAGGTGCAGCACCAAATCTCACTATGGAAAAACAATCTACAAACACCTGAAATCGCGTTTCAGACGGCCTCAAATGAATGGGAAAAGCAAACCGCGCAAATTTATGCCGGTTATCAAGCCACTTTGGAAAGCTATCAGGCGGTGGATTTTGACGACCTGATCCGCCTGCCCACGCTTTTGTTGCAGCAAAACAGCGAAGTGCGCCACAAATGGCAGCTGCGTTTGCGCTATTTGTTGGTCGATGAATGCCAAGATACCAACACCTGCCAATTCACGCTGATGAAGCTGCTTACCGGCGCGGAAGGCATGTTCACCGCGGTGGGCGATGACGACCAATCGATTTACGCTTGGCGTGGCGCCAACATGGAAAACCTGCGCCAAATGCAGCAGGATTATCCGCAAATGAAGGTGATTAAACTTGAGCAAAATTATCGCTCCACCGCGCGGATTCTAAAAATCGCCAACAAAGTGATTGAAAACAATCCGAAATTGTTCCAAAAAACCTTATGGTCGCAATTCGGCATGGGCGAAGTGGTGAAAGTGGTGGCGTGTCAAAACGAGCAGCACGAAGCCGAATGGGTGGTCAGCCAAATCGTCAAACAAAAAGTCGTGGCGGGCGACAAAGCCAAATATGCCGATTTTGCCGTGCTTTATCGCGGCAACCATCAAGCGCGTGTGTTTGAAGAAGCCCTACGCAGCGCGCGCGTACCCTATCAGCTTTCCGGCGGGCAAAGCTTTTTCGACAAAGCCGAGATTAAAGACGTATTGGCCTACATCCGCCTGATTGCCAATCCGGCCGACGACCCCGCCTTTTTACGCGCCGTGACCACACCCAAACGCGGCATCGGCGACGTGACGCTGGGCAAACTCAACACCTACGCCCACGAACACGAGTGCAGCCTATACGAAGCCGCCCAAACCGAAGCAGCCTTAGCCCTGCTCAACACCGCCAACCGCGAGCATTTACAAGCATTTATGCACATGATGGAAGCCTACCGCAACCGCGCCGAAGTGGCCGATGCAGGCGAATTCATCACCAGCCTGCTGGAAGAAATCGGCTATGAAAACCATCTGCTCATCAGCGAAGAAGGCAAAGCCGGAGAAATCAAATGGCGCAACGTCACCGATTTAACCTCATGGCTGCAACGCAAAGGCGATGAAGACGGCAAAAACATCATCGAAATCGCGCAAACCATCGCGCTGATGACGCTGCTGGAAGGCAAAGATGAAGAAGAAAACGACGCAGTCAAACTCTCCACCCTGCACGCATCCAAGGGCTTGGAATATCCGTATGTGTTTTTAGTCGGCTGCGAAGAAGGCATTTTGCCCCACGCCGACAGCATTGAAGAAAGCAACGTCGAAGAAGAACGCCGCCTGATGTATGTTGGCATCACCCGCGCCAAACGCCAATTAACCCTAACCCACTGCATCAAACGCAAGCGGCAAGGCACATGGCAATTTCCCGAGCCGAGCCGTTTTATCGACGAAATGCCACAGGAAGATTTGAAAATTTTAGGCCGCCAAGGCGGCGAGCCGATTGTCAGCAAAGAAGAAGGCAAAAGCCATTTGGCCAATTTGCGTGCGATGATTGCGGCGAAAAGTAAGGGATAAGCTTGTATGCCGTCTGAAAAGTTTTATCATCTTTCAGACGGCATTTTTAGAATGTCGGATACGAATCGGACGATGTTTACTACGCTGGCACCGACGATAATAGCGATTGTCAAATTAGATGACATAGGTTAAAGTCCCTGTAAATTAAATATTTTTTCGGGGCTAACCATGTCCACATTCAAGTTGCCTAAAGAATTAGTCGCATTTATCGATGATATTTTCGGCATGTTGGGGCTGGCTTTTGCAGTCCTACTCATATTGGTAATGTTTGCCGTAGGATTTGCCTTCTATCCGATTATCAGCAGTATCGTTGCCGGTCTGTTTGTTATCGGCCTCTTGATGGAATATCTGGGGAAAGGCCGTAAATCGTCTTAGCAAGCGTAGGTCGGATACTTGTATCCGACACTCTTAAAGCTACTAGGCCGTCAAGGTGGCGAGCCGATTGTCAGTAAGGAAAGAAGCATTTTTAGAATGTCGGATACGAGTATCCGACCTACCGTTAGTATAAATTTTATAATAAATAACAAGGCCGTCTGAAATCCGTTTTCTTAAAACTTTTCAGACGGCTTTGTTTATTCCCACATATCACAACAATCGTAGCTCAGATACTTACATCCAACCTTCTTAAATCCACTAATGCAAATGCTCATAAGCCTTCTCGGCCAAGGCACTGCTGATGCCTTCCACTTGCGCCAAATCTTCCTTACTTGCTGCGGCCACGCCGCGTAGGCCGCCGAAGCGGGTAAGCAAGGCTTTGCGGCGTTTGCTGCCTACGCCGGGGATGTCGGTCAGCGATGAGGTAACGCGTGCTTTGTCGCGTTTTTTACGGTGGCCGGTGATGGCAAAGCGGTGCGATTCGTCGCGCACGGTTTGCAGCAGGTGCAGCGCCGGGCTGTTCGGCGGCAGGCGGAACACTTCGCCGGTAAACGGTAAAATCAACTCTTCCAAACCGGCTTTGCGCTCGGGGCCTTTGGCAATGCCGATCAGCGGAATGGTCAAGCCCAATTCTTCCCACACGCTCACAGCCACGCCGATTTGGCCTTTGCCGCCATCAATCAACACGGCATCCGGCCATTTGACTGCTTCGCCATTGGCTTCGGCCTGCTGCATTTTGCCGTAGCGGCGGGTCAATACTTCACGCATGGCGGCGTAATCGTCACCCGCTTTGGCGGTAGTGATGTTGTAGCGGCGGTATTGGCTCGACTGCATGGCCTGTTCGTCATACACCACGCAGGACGCGATGGTTGCTTCGCCCTGCATATGGCTGATGTCGAAGCATTCTAGGCGTTTGAGGCCGTCTGAATCCATGTTCAACACTTTGGCCAATTCTTCGATGCGGTTTTGCTGGCTACTTTGCTGCAATTGGTGCTGGCCGATGGCAATACGCGCATTTTGTTCGGCCATTTTCATCCAGACTTTGCGCTCGCCGATGGTTTTGGTGACAAACTGAATCTGCCTGCCCTGCTCGTCAATCAAGGCTTGTTGCAGGCTTTCGGGTAAGGTGAAATTGCTGATAATGATGTCGGGCTTGTCTTTGCCCAAATAATGTTGCGCGACAAAGGCTTCGGCGTAATCCTGCAAATTCGGATCCGGATCGTGGCGCACATCGGGGAAGAAGCTTTTATCGCCGACATGCCGCCCGCCGCGCACGCTTACCCAATGGATGCACACGAGGCCGTCTGAAACCACGGCGGCGAGTAAATCGATGTCGTTGGGATTATCCGGATTTTTGCTGTCGATATACTGACGGCTCTGAATCACACCCAAAGCCTGAATCTGGTCGCGATATTTGGCCGCTTCTTCAAAATTTAGCATATCGGCCGCGCGGTTCATTTTATGGTGCAAAACTTGGGTGAGCTCGTCGGTTTTGCCATTCAAAAACGTGGCCGCCTGATTGACATCGGCACGATAATCTTCCTGCGAAATATGGCCGACACAAGGCCCCGAGCAACGTTTAATCTGATAAAGCAGGCAGGCGCGCTCGCGATGCTCGAATACGCTGTCTTCACAAGTGCGCAGCTTGAATACTTTCTGCAAAATCTGAATACTGTCGCGCACGGCATAGCCGTTGGGATACGGGCCGAAATACTGATTCGGCTTTTTCAAGGTGCCGCGGTAATACGCCATCTGCGGAAACTCATGCCCGCTGAACATCAAATACGGATAGCTTTTATCGTCGCGAAACAAAATATTGTATTTCGGCGACAAAGCCTTGATAAAATTGTTTTCCAAAATCAAGGCTTCAGTTTCATTGCGCGTGACCGTGGTTTCGATGTGGTGAACCTGTTTCACCATCAAACGTATGCGTGGCGATAAATCGTTTTTTTGGAAATAGCTCGACACCCTGCGCTTCAAATTCACCGCTTTACCGACATACAATACATTGTTTTCTGCATCAAACATGCGGTACACGCCCGGTAAATTGGGCAGGTTTTTTAGGAATAAATCTAAATTGAAGTCTTGGGTTTCGCTCACGGAACGGCTCATCGGGTAAGGGTTTGATAGATGATAAAGATAGGGATGGAACGGCGGTTTTCAATCTGGCAGTTTTTTCAGACGGCCTATTTAAAGATTTCCGCATAATCCGTATGCTCAAGTGGCGGCTGCTTAATTTGCTGTTCAAGCGCTTGCAAATCGATAAATCTTGCTTGGCGGTGGTATTCCTTACCATGCGCATACAGCAACACCGCCGGAATGGTTAACACTTCAAACACGGCTGCTGCTTCGGTTTGCTCGCTCAAATTGATTTCCAAAGCCGTCAGCGCATGCTTTTCCGCCAAAGTCTGCACGCGCGGTTTTATCGCATGGCACACGCCGCAATTTGTGGCAGAAAGATACAACAAAGCTTCTGGGGCGTTGGCGATGATTTCGAGCGTTTGGGCTAAGGGATAGGTGTTCATTTTAAGCAGGATTTTCTTTCAGACAGCCTCATTATAAGCGATAAAGAAAATGCCGTCTGAAACGTATGAAAACATATTTCAGACGGCATTTTGCTAACTTAGTTGATACGGATGAACCCGTTTTCAGGCGGCCTCATCTTCTTTGGCAAACAGCTTATCGCGGTCTTGCTCAAATTCGCCCCACATTGCATTCATGATGGCGAGCAACACGGCAAAGCCCAAGCCCAAAATCCATGCAAAATACCACATTGTTGGTTCCTTTCTTCTTTCAGACGGCCTCAAAATCAATATGCCGTCTGAATCGTGTTAATACGCGCTGTGATCGTTTTCGCGGATGTCTTCCACCGTAACTTTGCCGCTCATTACCTTATACGCCCACGATGTGTAGGCCAAGATAATCGGCATCATGATTGCGGTAGAAAACAGCATCACCACCAAAGTCAGGTGGCTGGAAGTCGCATCCCATACGGTCAAGCTCGAGCGTAAATCGCTGCTGCTCGGCATGATGAATGGGAACAGCGACACGCCGAATGTGCCGATGACACCAATCACACCCAAGGCGGAGAAGAAAAACGCCGCACCCATTTTATCCATGCGTGCCAGCAATGTGCCGATGATGAATCCGGCGTAGGCAATCAGCGGCACCAGCATGGTCAGCGGATATTGCTGATAATTATTGAGCCAAGCGCCGGTTTGTTGGGTCACTTCTTTACCCAAAGGGTTTGGCAGCGTATCGGGGCTGAGTGTGCCGGCAGTCACAACATAGCCCTCCACACCCGTGGCCACCCACCAGCCGCCGATGCTGAATAATAATAGTGTAGCGATTAAAGCAGGCAGCAACACTTTACGCGTGCGCTGATAAACCACGCCTTCGGTTTTGTTCATCAGGAAAATCGCGCCGTGCAACACCAGCATCGCCACAGACACCAAGCCGCACAATAAGGCAAACGGGTTCAGCAATGCCCAAAACGAGCCGGTGTAAAACGAGCGCATGGTGTCGTCAAAGTGAAACGGCACGCCCTGAATCACATTGCCCAAGGCCACGCCGAACAACAAAGCCGGAACAAACGAGCCGACAAACAAGCCCCAGTCCCATGTTTTGCGCCATGTCGGATTTTTCACCAAGCTGCGGTATTTGAAGCCGACCGGCCGGAAAAACATCGCCCACAACACCGCCAGCATCGCCCAGTAGAAACCGGAAAACGCGGTGGCGTAAATAATCGGCCACGCGGCAAAAATCGCGCCCGCGCCGGTAATCAGCCATGTTTGGTTACCTTCCCATGTTGCACCGATGGTGTTCACCACCACGCGGCGTTCTTCATCGGTTTTGGCGACAAACGGCAGCAGCGTGCAGATGCCCATGTCGTGGCCGTCCATCACGGCAAAACCGGCAATCAGAAAACCAATCAAGAGCCACCAAACAAATTTCAGGCTGGCGTAATCAAAGAAATTGACAATATCCATTCTCTGTCTCCTTAATGCGCTTCATTGTCGTAGCGGCCTGTGCCGAGCGAACCCGGCCCTTGGCTGATGTATTTGCGCATCAAATACACTTCCACCACCAGCAATACGGTGTAAAACGCGATAAAGCCCGCCAGCGAACCATACAGCGATGTCACCGATAATGACGATGCCGACAAATGCGTCGGCAGCACACCGTAAATCGTCCACGGTTGGCGGCCGTATTCGGCCAACAGCCAGCCCGCTTCAATCGCAATCCACGGCAGCGGCAGCGAAATCACCGCCAAGCGCAGCAGCCATTTTTTGTGGGCAAACGTGTTTTTCACCGAATGCCAGAAGCTCAAGCCGAATACCAGCAGCATCACCACGCCGCTGAACACCATCACGCGGAAGCTCCAAAACAGCGGCACCACTTTCGGAATGGTCTCACGCGCGGCTTGGTCTTTCATTTCCGGCGTGGCGGCGGCCACATTGTCGGTGTATTGCTTCAACAGCAAACCGAAGCCGAGATTGTCTTGGTGCTGCTCAAACACATCACGCGCGGCGGCATCATCGCGGTTTTGACGCAGCGTTTCCAATGCGGTCACGGCTTGCTGCCCCGATTCGATGCGCTGGCGGTTTTCCGCCACGATGTCTTTAATGCCCGGAATTTCCTTATCCAGCGAACGCGTGCCGATGATGCCCATCACATAAGGGATATGCACGGCAAAATCGTTTTTCATTTCTTGTTCATTAGGAATAGCAATCAGGTTAAACGACGCCGGCGCTGGCTCGGTTTCCCACATCGCTTCCAATGCCGCCATCTTGGTTTTCTGCGCATGGCCGATGCTGTAGCCCGATTCGTCGCCCAACACGATAACCGACAAAATCGATGCCATGCCGAATGCCGCCGCGATGCGGAAGCTCTTCTTGGCAAACTCAATGTCTTTCTTACGCAGCAGATACCAGCTTGACACCGACAGCACAAACATCGAGCCGGTGACATAACCTGCCGATACCGTATGCACGAATTTGTTTTGCGCTTCCGGATTGAAAAACACATCGACAAAGCTGGTCATCTCCATGCGCATGGTTTCCAGATTGAATACCGCGCCGACGGGATTCTGCATCCAACCATTGGCCACCAAAATCCACAAAGCGGAAAGATTGGTGCCCAGCGCCATAAACATGGTCACCAACAAATGCTGGCGGCGGGTCATGCGTTGCCAGCCGAAGAAAAACAGGCCGACCAACGTTGCTTCCATAAAGAACGCCATCAAGCCTTCCAAAGCCAACGGCGCGCCGAAAATATCGCCGACATAGTGCGAATAATACGACCAGTTGGTGCCAAACTGAAATTCCATGGTAATGCCGGTGGTGACACCTAGGGCAAAGTTAATGCCAAACAACTTGCCCCAAAACTGGGTCATGTCGCGGTAAATCACCTTGCCCGTCATCACATACACGGCTTCCATAATCACCAAAATCCACGATAAGCCCAGTGTGAGCGGCACGAAGAGAAAGTGATATAACGCCGTTACAGCAAATTGTAGCCGCGAGAGCTCAATCACATCCATACGAAATACTCCTTATAAATATGCGGTGTTAATCATCAAGAAAATGTGTGGGTAACGTATTCATTAATCATCTGTTTTTCTAATTTTGGTTTCAGACGGCCTTGTCATTGAGGCCGTCTAAACAATGATTAGCTATTTATCTCTAAAATCTGGTCATCCGAATCCTTGGGCAAATGATGGCTGGCGGCAATCAAAAAGCCATCGGCTTGCGCTTCACGCAACGTCTGCCAAATCTGCCCGCGTGTGGCTTCGTCTAATCCGGCAAACGGCTCGTCCAACAGCAAAACAGGTTTTGGCCGCAGCAGCAAACGCGCCAAGGCAATTCGTCTCGCCTGCCCGCCTGACACCGCCGCGCCGTATTCGCCCAAAGGCGTTTGCAAACCCTGCGGCTGCGCCCTTGCCCAATCGGCCAGCGCCACTTGTGCCAACACGCGCCATAAGTCTTCATCGCTGATTTTGTCATCGCCCAAGCGCAGGTTGTCGGCCAGGCTCATATCGAAAATATCGACTTGCTGCGCCAAATAGTTCACCGCCGCAAAATCGTATTCCCGCCCGCTCATGTTCAGACGGCCTGATTGCGCCGCCAACTCTCCAGCCAACACGTCCAGCAAAGTCGATTTACCGCAGCCGGATTTGCCGCGGATAATCAGCGCTTCGCCTGTTGTCAGCGTAAAAGAAACCTTTTCCGCGCCGTTTAATGCACCGGTGTATCGGGCGTAAAGATTTTGAACGCTAATGTGGCTAATATCATTCAAGGCCGTCTGAAGATCGTGATTTTGAATGTCGAAAACCGTTTCAGACGGCATGGTTAATTCGTTCAAGCGGTCGCGGGCGGCGGCGGCAAAACCGTAAGCCATAAATTGCGCCGTCAGAGGCGATAATACTTCGTTCAAGCCGAACACCGCCAACACCATCGCCAGCAATACCGGCACGCTCAAATCCTGCGCTTGCAATAAGGGCAAGGCCTGCCAAATCATCAGCCCAACCACCACCGCCAGCAAACATTGTTGCAACCAGCCATACAATGAAGCCAAGGCTTGTTGGCGGCGCTTCAATTGGCCGTAGGCTTCATCGGCGGCGATAAACTCGCGGCGGCAATCTGCCCAGCGCCGCCACAGCAGCAGCGATGTCAGCATCTGCAAAGGCTCGAGCAGCAAAGTGCGGCGGGTTTCGGCTTGGTCGGCATCTTCGCGCGCCAGCTTTTTGCCGTGAACCGCAGCCAAGGCAGGCAACACGATTCCGGCCAGCAACAAAGGCAAAGCAACCGCAATCGCTAAACTCGGTGCGACAAAAGCCAGCCACAATAAAAAGGCCGTCTGAAGCAGCAAAGCCCACAACCACGGCATGAAAAAGCGCAGCGGCAGATTGTCGAGCAAATCAATGTCGCCGGTCAGCCGGTGCATGATTTGCGCCGAAACATTGGCCTTATCCCAAGCGTGGGTCAAGTTTGCAAACAGGCAGATACGCAAATCGCGCAGCAGCGCCAACACGGCATTGTGCGAAGCCAAGCGTTCACCGTAACGGCCGGCAGTGCGGATAATTGCCAAAGCGCGGATAATGGCGCCGGGGCGGAAATAGTCGAAGGTGTAAGCCGTTGCCATCGCAGCCAAACCGGCCGCCGCCGCCGCGCTGATAAACCAGCCAGAAACCGCCAGCAAGGCAACGGTTGCCAATAAAGTTGCCGCGCCCAAAGCCCATGCCAGCAACCATTTTTCGGCTTGCGACCGCCACAATTCGTGCAAACGGAATTTATGCTTTTCCATGCTGCGCCTCCAAAATCACCGTTTGATCCAACCAGTCGATTTCCTGCCAATCATGGCTTACCAGCAGCACAGTCTTGCCGCGGCTAAGTGTGTCAAGCAAGGCATAAATTTCAGCGGCAGTTTGCGCGTCCAAATGGGCGCAAGGTTCGTCCAGCAGCCACAAGCCGCAATCGCGCAGCAATAATTGCGCCAACGAAAGCCGCTGCTGCTGCCCGCCCGACAAACCACGTCCGCGCTCACCCAGCGGCGTATCCAAAGCTTGCGGCAATCGGGCAACCACGTCCCACAGGCCGGCTTGCTTCAAAACATGCTGCATCTCTAATTCATCGGCATCAGACTTAGCCAAGCGCAAATTATGGCGGATACTGCCGCGCATCAACGTCGCCGATTGTGCCAGATAAGCGGTTTGCTGCCGCAGTTGGGCAATGTGGTCGCGATGGTTTTTGCCATTAACCAAAATCTCACCCTGATAATCCGCAAAACCAAGCAAGGCTTGCAACAAACTCGATTTCCCGATGCCACTTTCGCCACCAATGCCGATACGCGTGGCAGACGGAATATGCAGCGAAAATTCGGCCAAGCGTTGCCGTTCGCCATCGCTTATGCTGACCTTGTTCAACAAAATTTGCGGCGCATGATGGGCAGTAATGTCATTTGATAGGCCGTCTGAAAAATCATTTGTCTCGGCGTGTGCCAATAAAGGTTGCAAGGCTTCCGCCGCGGCTTGTGCTTGCGCTTTGGCATGGTAATCGCTGCCCAGTTGGCGCAAAGGCAGATAAAATTCCGGCGCCAACAACAAAATAAATAATGCACTTTCATACGGCACCGGCACCACACCTTGCGCCCACGGCAACACGCCGATCAGCCCCAAGCCGAGATACACCGCCACCAGCGCAATCGCCAGCGAAGCAAACAATTCCAATACTGCGCCCGATAAAAACGCCAATGCCAACACGCCCATGGTTTTACGCTGATAGCGCGAAGCCGATTGCGCCACCTGCTTTTGTGCCCAATCCGTCGCTCGCAAACGCCTGAGCGTCGGCATACCGCGCACCAAATCCAAAAAACGCCCGCCAAATTGCGCCAATACATCCAACTGTTCACGGTTTTTATCCGCCGCCATGCTGCCGACCAAAATCATAAACAGCGGCACCAGCGGCGCGGTGAGCAGTAAAAGCCCGGCCGCCAATTTGCTGTGAAAAAATACCGCCGCCACAATCGCCAATGGCGTGATCACTGCCACCAGACTTTGCACATAAAAGCGGCTGATGTAGCCATCGAGCGCATCGACCTGCTCTAACACCTGCGTGCTCAATGCGCCGTCATTGCCGTAGCGATGCCGTGCCGGCCCTAGCGTCGCCAGCGCATCTAATAATTTTGCCCGCAAGCTGCTGCGCGCATCCAAACTGATGTTTTGCAGCAACCTCTCTTTGCCTAAATTCAACAATGGCCGCAGCAGCAAACAAGCCATCAGCCACGGCAAAATACGCACCAACACATCACGGTTAACCGCTGCACCCGCCACCACGGCATTGAGCCAATCGGCAAACAAGTGCGCCAATAATGCGCTTTGCACAATCAGCAAAGCCACCGATACGCATGCCAAAACCACCGGCAGCCACAAGCGGCGGCGGTAAGGCATAAGCAGGCTGCGCAGCAGATTGTCGGAACGCATTCGCGGCATAAAAATTCCCGAGTTGAAAACAACGGCCATCTATCACTAAAGTTTAGCCAAGGATAAGCCGAAAGAATTATGCCATTATATGCCTGATTTGATTTATATCAAACCAAGCAAACTGTAAAAGCATGGAGAAAACGATATGATATTAATAGAAAATATTTATTCGTTTTATAAATGAATTATTCAAAAAGACAAAGGTCGTCTGAATATTCAGACGGCCTTACATTCGCATTTCAAGTGCAACGCTCAAATGCCATTGGCAAGGGCTGCTGAAAACAGATCACCCGGTGTCTCATAGTCCAATGTCTTTCTCGGTCGGCGG
>NZ_PDBT02000022.1:0-35179 GCF_002551535.2 Neisseria sp. N95_16 | reverse complement strand
CCGCCGACCGAGAAAGACATTGGACTATGAGACACCGGGTGATCTGTTTTCAGCAGCCCTTGCCAATGGCATTTGAGCGTTGCACTTGAAATGCGAATGTAAGCATCCATGTACCGTGGCGCTGAGTGCTTTTGCCGAACTGTTTCACCGTCTGCACACCGCGTATCGTTTCCATAAAATAAGTGCTCTGTTTGGCGGCATGTACAATATTCTCTTCCGTGGCGCGGCGCAGCGGATAATAAGCAACCCAGCGGATTAAAATATAAATCAGCAGCGTCACCAACACCACCGCTGTCAACTTCGGGCTGTATACCAACATCAGCGTAAACGTAAATACCGCCATCAAGCTGTTGAGAATCAACACGAAAAAAGTAGATGTCAGCGTGCTTTGGATACTGTCTGCCGCCCCGAAACGCGACACTACGTCACCCAAATGCCGTTTGGTGAAATAATCCGTCGGCAAATCCAGCAACCGCTTAAAAATATTCGATTTCCACTGCATGCTCAAAGTAGTGGCAAAATGCATCCCCACCCAAGATTGCAGCAAAGACACTGCCTGTTGCACCAGCATCAACATACCGAATCCCAAGGTGAGCGTCACCAATAGGTTGCGGTCAGCCGTCACAATCACATGATCGATAACCCATTGCATGAAAAAAGGCGATACCAAAGCAAACACTTCCATAGCCGCCGCCAACAATAACAGCTGCACCAGCGAACGGCGCAAGCCCGTAATCCCCTTGAGCATAGGCAGAATTTTGACGCGCTGTTCCTCTTTCTTTTCCTCAAACTGCGTGTTCGGCCACATTTCCAAAGCCACGCCGGTAAACTTGCGCGATACTTCCGCCATTTTCACCTTGCGTAATCCCGTTGCCGGATCCATTACCGTGATATGGTCGGCAGACACCGATTTGAGCACCACAAAATGATTCAAATCCCAATGCAGGATACAGGGCAGACGCAGATTGGCTAATTCGTCCAACTCCAAACGCAGTGCACGAGAAGTAAGGTTCATATCGTCGCCGAAGCGCACGATATCCGCCATATTCGCCCCCTTGAGCGAAAGCGTGTATTTCTGCCGCAGCGTACGCAAATCGGTATAGAAACCGTGATAGCGCAACACCGATACCAAACAGGCCAAACCGCATTCGGCGATTTCGGTCTGCAACACCACGGGCAGTTTGCGGCTAAAGCCGAAAGAGAGATTGTCTAAAGGATTCATCATGATTGATAAGGTAAAGTGGTTTTAAAGAGGCCGTCTGAAAACAGAGTCTGCTTTCAGACGGCTTTATCAGGTAGCGGAGCTATTGCCAACATGCAAATTTAGTGGAGATTTTCCTAGTGGCTTTATAGGATAAATATCCCGATATAGCCAATACAGTCATCTCAATCCATGATATATGGTTGTGCATGATTTGAATATTGAATATTTCCAAAACATAATTAATCAGGAAATATTGGCATCTCAATAAAACAAAAAACAGCACAAGAAAAAATAAAAACTGTTTCCAATTATTCATTATGCATCCTTAAAAAAACTGATGTTATCCACCATAATTATTTCCAGATTTGTCTTTACTTTTTGGTATTTCGGTTAAACCGTGTTCTATTTCAAAAATAGGCCTCCCATTATAAGGTGGTACATTAACAGCGTCATTTGTTACGTTTTTGACCCAGCCCCCAGTATAACCACCTGCGGCAATTCCTATTGGTGCGTTTCCTGTCCTTGCTATCGTAAAAGTACCAACGGCAATAGTAGCAAGTGTTCCTGTAATATCTCCCCAAGTCATTTTACCTTCACCAAGATTATTTGCAGTATTACTAAATGACAGTATCTCTCGCAGAGCTTCCGGCATTACCTTTACCACCACAAACTACTTTTAAATCTTGAATAGATAATTCATGCATATTATTTCCTTTCATTTGTTAAACTGCATTGATAAAAAAGGCCGTCTGAAAGCCGAATCAGGTTTTCAGACGGCTGTCCCGTCTCTTAGAGCCTGCTCTTAGGTTTGAAAATAAGATACATACCTAAAGCAAAAATCAATGTACTGGCGAGTAAACCGATTAAAATCTTTATTGATTGATTCAAGTCGAAAGTTCCCATAAATAGTCCAAAAATCAGCATCAATATAGGGAATAAGACCAGGGTAGAGATTAGGAATCTACTCATTTTCATCAAGGTCACCTCAACAAGTGATTTTTTTAAAACTCAATTTAACCTCCCCGAAATACTGTAAATCGGATCCAAAACCCATTCATAAAGCTTCTTGCTGCCGTGCAGGATATCCGCTTCCAAAATCATACCGATTTGCAGCGGTTTTTCTTCGCCGTAAGCCGTCACCGTTTGCTTTTTCAGCTTAACCTTGACCAAATAGGCCGGTTCATTGACCAAAGCAGGGTTGGAGAAAATCAGCCCCAAACCCGAAAGCTCCTGTTTGCCCAAAGCCGTTTTCGCCACGGAAACGATTTCGCCTTCCGCATGACCGAATTTCTGATATGGGTAAGCCTGATAGCGCAGCACCACCTTTCCCTTAGGCTTCACAAATCCCGCCGCCTTACTCGGCACATAAAGGCTGGCATAAAGTTCGGTCTGCTCCGGCACGATACTCATCAAAAGCCGTGTCGGGTCGACCTGTTGGCCGACTTCCACATTCGGCGTGGCCGCATAGCCCGTTTTGCCCGCACGGATAATCTGTTCCGAACGCATCTCAAAATCCAACACCTCCTGCGAAATATCCGCAATCGCACGTTCCAGTTGGCTTTGTTCGGTTTTATGGCGTTCAGGCAAGCTCGCCAATGTCAGATTCTGCGCCTGAATATCCTGCAATAAGCCCGCCTCCTCACTGCGGTAGGCATCCAGCTGTGATTTCTGCTCCAACATTTCGGCTTCCACATTCATCAATTCCTGCTTCGATACCGCATCATTCGCACTTAAATAACGGTATTTCCCCAACATCTCCTCTGCCAGCCTTACCCGGCTTTTTTGACTGGCAATACGTTGGCCGATATGGCGGTGTTGGCTTTTCAAGCGGTTGAGCGTGCCCTCCAGCGAACGCTTTTCATTGTCATGAATCAGCTTCAGCCGCGCCAATTCCTGTTCCGCCAACGTCTTTTTCAAAGCCGCTTCCGAAGCCAGCCGCTCCTGAATATTGCCCTGTGCCCCGAAGCGCGAAGTCGAAAGCGCAAACAATTTGTCGCCCGCCTTCACCCTTGCCCCGTCGTTGACAAACTTTTCCGTAATCACCCCCGAATCCGGCGCATACACCCGCACCACCCCCGAATCCGGTAAAAGCTGGCCTTCCACCGTCGTTTTTTCGGTATAGCTGCCGAAAATCAGAAACAAAACCACTGCCGTCGCAATCAGGCAGGCACAACCTGTGAGAAAGGCAAACGAAAACGGCTGTGTCAGGATAATCCTGCCTGTCCAGCGGTTTTCACGCGCAGCCAACACTTCAGGGCGGAAAAAAGGAGTTTGGGACATGGTTATTACGGTTCACTATCAGAAAAACTTTTTCAGACGGCCAGAAAGCCAAAAGGCCGTCAGAAAGAAAAACAATTGCAGGTACGGTTTGCTTACGGCTGAATTTCAACCATTTTTGCACTCCTTTTCCGTACGATGATTCTTAAAAAGGCGCTTTACTAAAAAATACGGCAGATATACCGAAAGAAAATTCAAACTGCCGTAGATGAAATTCAAACTCAAGCCATATTTATTTATATAATCAATCAAAAAAATATCTGATATCAAATACAGAATTTGGTAAAAGCCCGTAACCAGTACTATGAAAAATATAAAATGTTTCCAATTATGCATAAAATACCAAGCCTGTTTTTCAATTTATATGAAATATAATTCATTAAGTCAGAGAGTTTGCCGGGTTTGACAACCCAACCTGCGCTTGCTATAAGGGCTTGACCTCATCCCCCATAACTATTACCAGATTTATCACCATAATTATTCCCGGATTTATCCCTAGAATTTTCAATAGCCCGCCCTACAACCCCTCCTATAACGGTACCACCGACAGTACCCACTGCTGAACCTACCTTACCACCATACTTTTGCCCGACCACAACACCTACAATCGCACTCCCTAAGCCTGCAACAGCACCAAGACGTCCTCCTATAGCTCCTCCTCCCATACGTCCTGCAAATCCTCCTACCGTAGAACCAATAACGCCCCCTGTTGCAGCAGCATCTGCTGTGGGACCAGTTCCAGAAACGAACTGTAAATCAACCATAGATAATTCATACATTTTTAAGCTCCTTTGATTTTAGAATTAATGAAAAATGGAATATCAAGAAAAAAATAATACTTGCAGAAAGAATTATACCGCTATATATAATTTCTTTTCTTGTCCCCATAATCAATAAAAAAAACGCATACAGAGACAATATTGAGTAAGATAAGCCTAGGCTTTTCCAGTTTATCCTCTTATTATCTGCTTGTTCTTCATAAAATTTAAAAATATATTCCCTCATTCTCCGTATCAGCATTAAGGTGGATATTAAATATATAAAAATAGTAATTTTCTCTAATATTTTTACCTCATAAATTAAATGTATCGGTGCTGTAAAATATAAAAGCATCAGAAAAACGTGAAGAAAAGCGCAAGATGTAGATGATATATTTAAAAGAATATGTGTTTTACGTAGAAACATTTTTTGACTCCTTTTGCTTCTTTTCACCACAAACAGATTATATAACCCGTATGTACGGTTGGCCGCCCCAAGTGGCTTAACCGTACAAAACCTTGTGAAATAGGCCAAGTTTTATGAAAAATTTAAGGAAACGGATTTCAGACGGCATTGTTACTTTTTATAAATTTGCAGCAGCGTAGGTTGGGTCAAGACCCAACGGATTCCTTAAGTTAAAAGAGGTTTGTTGGATTTAACAATCCAACCTACGCTTGCTGTGGAAGGCTAACCGTACCTATAAGGGCTTGACCTCATCCTCCATAACTATTACCAGATTTATCACCATAATTGTTACCTGATTTATCTGTATTGTTTTTAATCTGAGAACCGTTTAGAGGACTTTCTATTTCATATACAGGACGAACAATAACATAGTTATCATATTCTTTTACGGCTCGGGTTGTAATAGCTCCAGCTACTGCCCCAACTCGGCCTCCTCCTACTGCCCCTCCTACCCCTGCTCCGATAATTCCTTCTTTTGTAATAGGTTCTTGGGTAACTTTTTGGGTTGCTACATAGGTGACAACACCTTCTACAGCCCCCGCTATTCCTTTTCCACCATAAATAGACTTTAATTCGTTGATATGCAGTTCTCTCATTTTCATCCTCCAATTACTTTTTGTTGATCATCTTGCATAAATACGGATGTATGAATACACAGCAAAGCAGTAAAAAAATATTGATTAATTCATAGGCATTCTGAGAAACAGTACCTTTTATAAAAAACCTAGAAAACAAAGCAACAGCTATTACAAGGAAGAATCCGCACAGGCTTTCTTTTAAGGAAAAATTTTTTAGAAATTTCATTTTTTATCCTTTAAAAAGTAATTAGTTTATAAAATATTTTTCTCTAGAATGTCTTACAGCAGCTTGGGTTGGGTCAAGACCCAACGGGTTCTTTAAGTTAAAACGGGGTTGTTGGATTTGGCAACCCAACCTACGCTTGCTTTTTACCTTTCAAAATGATGATAAAAATAAGATAAGCAATCAACCCGCCTAATGCCATAGCGGTAGAAGTCGTATTCAAAGCAATGTTTTCATTGATTCGGATATCTTCATTGATGCCCAAAAAGTAAAACAGGATACTTACAAGCGTTTGGCAAACAATGCCTAAAACCATCAAAAGCTTCCAATGTTTTAATATATTGGTTATGTTTAGCTGCATATGCGTGCTTTTTAACGAACAAGGCCGTATGAAACCGAAAAATGATCTTTCAGACGGCTTTGGGTAATCAAGTATGGGGTGGGTCAAGACCCTGAAAATCCTTATTAATACAATATCATCGTGACCAATCCAGTGAAAATGGTAATAAAAATTGCAATATAGAAAATTTTACTTTTAGGCTTGGATTGTTTGATTACGCCAGATTTGACCAGCATTGCACTCATTACAACGAGGCAAGCTCCTAAAACAACAATTAAGATATGATTCTCCATACTATAGCTTCCCAGCAAATATAGACCCAATAAATCCCTTCAAGAACAACGCGTAGGTACGGTTAGCCGCCACAAGCGGCGTAACCGTACGCATATTTTCAGTTTTAAGTTATCTTCCGATATGGATTGATAATATTAGCCATTCGTACGGTTACGCCGCAGGGGCGGCTAACCGTACCTACGCGGGCTACTTTCTATCCACCATAACTATTACCTGATCTATCGCCATAATCATTACCAGATTTATCATTCGTACTTTGATTATGAAACTCTTTTCGTAAAGGACTTTTTCCTGCTAATGTCTGTTCTACGGCAGCACCTGTCCAATCCCCAATTAGCCCTCCCAATGGTGATTTAGCTAGTCCAGCGCCTACAGCTCCACCAGCCATGGCGCCTATGATACCTGGTGCTGTATTTAGCTGTTGTTTGATATAGTTTTCCCCAATATGAGTAACACCGCCAATTGCTGCGCCTTGGGTGGCTGGTTTTGAAGATATTTTTATTGCTTGCTTTCCCACTTCCCTAATGATCGCCATACCTCCATAAATTAATTCCAGATCTTTTAAACTAATTTCTTTCATTTGATAATTCCTTTTCAATTTTCATATAAAGTTTTACACTTATATAGACAATGATTGCAACTAAGAAAATACTTCCGTATTTATATATATTTGTATTTGCATAATTTGAGAAAATTATCCTTATAAAATAAGAAACAGATAGCGCGTAATAAAAAATCAATAAAAAATTTTTTATTTTAGAAAGAGTTTTAATGATTTTTGATTTTTCTTTGTTGTAGGCTAAAAATATTATATATAAAGATAATAAAATTATACATATAGTAAAGGAGTTTAGTTCATTCCATTTAAAAATTTGCCATTCAAAATTCAATAAATTTAGAGGTAAATTGAATAGAACATAAATGGACATAATTTTAAATATTTCTGCAAGTATAGATCTATTTTCTTTCATAATTTAGCCTAGTCCGAGTAGGTACGGTTAGTCACCATAATTATTACCACATCGTTCACCATAGTTGTTACCTGATTTATCTTTTGATGTAAAGGTTTGACAACTGTTGCTGTTTTTTGCTGCAACAGCTCCACCAACGAGAGCACCTATCCCTGCTGCGACGGGATTTCCTTTGGACATAGTTGCGCCAACAACTGCTCCCATAGACATTCCATTTTGTATATCACTCTTACAAGCTTGAATGTTCGCCTATCTTGATGAATTTTCACCTGTAACTATAATCAAATCTGATAATGATATTGTCTTCATGTTTAAGCCTTTCATTTAATTAATTTTGTTTAGATATAATAAAATCAATAATATCACGAAAGTATTTTATTACTGTCAAGGTAGTTGATGGGATTGCTAAAAGTAACAATGTATCCAAGTCAATTTGAATCATGTCTTTGTACATTGCAAACCATAATAGAATGAATAAAAAAGTAAAAAGTAGATAAGATTTAGCAAAAAAAAAATACTATATTCAACTTTCTGTTTTTAAATGTATTCATCATTCATCCCAAACAATATTTTCCGAATCCCGAACATCTTAACTCACGCATTTTCATTTCCTTTCTCGGTCTTAAAAAACAGGCTAATCAATAAAGCCATAATGAAAAACAACATATACAGGCTAATATCCATAATCAACTGATTTTTCAAATAAAATTTGCTATGGAAAAAATCAGGTTTGACTCGGTTCTGCAAAAAAGCCATGATAAAAAATGACCCTAGGGCACTAAAAAAAACATCTTGATTAAAAATGTATTTCCTTAAAACTTGAATCATTTCTCCCTCTCTTTAATTTCTAAAATATCCAATTGAGCCAAATGGCGAATCATTTCAAGGGTTTTCAGCCTCTTTTGATTGTCGTCTGTATCAATAAGCTGCTGCATACTTACTGTGCCTTCTTGTTTGAGCATGTTCAGGATGGATGCACTGGCATCATCTATATTCAGCTTAATCCCATTCGCAATCAAATACCCTTTCTCCAGCGTCGAATCGTCCACCGTGTTCAAGCTCAACAAGGCATCTTCGGGCAGGCCGTCTGAATGGGGGTTGCCGAGGATTTCAAAGGCAAAGCCGCTGTCGGTGCGCTGGTTGCCGAGAAAGTGCTGCATAAAGGCTTCGTAATTGTCGGGATCGGTAATCTCGGCGGCGAATGCTTCGGCGGCTTTTTTCAGCAGCGCAGGTTGGGTCAAGACCCAACAAATTACTTAAGCAAACGTAGATTTGGAGCGAGAGCCAACGATTTCTTAAGTCAAGAAAAGGTTTTTTTGGGTTTATCAACCCAACCTACGCCGCTTTGAATTCAAAACGATATCATCGTCATTAAACCGAAAAAAAATAGTAACAAAAATAGCAATATAGAAAATTTTACTTTTAGGCTTGGATTGTTTTATTACACCCGATTTGGCCAGTATCGCACTCACTACAACAAGGAAAATTCCTAAAGCAATGATAAAGATATGGGTTTCCATGCCATGATTCCTGTATATTTATTTTCCAATAAGACAAAAAATTCTGCAGCTACGTCAATCAATCTGATTTATCTTCGGATTTTTGTTTGCCGTAAACCAAACGGTAAGCGACGATAGAGGAAAATGTAACCGCAAAAACAGATCCTATATCAGAGTCGGGAGGCAGATTCCATAAAGGATAAAGCCAGGCCTTAATCATCAGCTTGATTAACCACCAAAGAGCCAATGCGGTGAAAAGTGTCATTAAGGATTTTGCTAACTTAGGAATTTTCTCCGTCATAATTTTTGTTTCCGGATTGATCATTTTTATTTTTAGCAAGCGTAGATCGGGGAGACCCAACGATTTTTTAAGTCAAGAAAAAGTTTTGTTGGTTTTACCAATCCAACCTACGCCGCTTTAAATCCAAAAGCATACGTACGGTTACGCCGCTTGGGGCGGCTAACCGTACCTACGCAGATTTCGGCGGAAAAAAGGGGGTTGGAATATGGTTATTACGGTTTACTAGCAGAAACACTCTTTCAGACGGCCTGAAAGTAGAAAAGGCTCTCAGATTCGCATATCAAGTGCAACATCGGCGGATTTTGTTTCAGTAGTAATGTTTGTGCGCTGTTGCGGCTATATTGTCAAGAACAAGCCGCTTTGCTGTGCCTGTCGGCATTCTTGACTATATAGCCGCAACAGTGGTTTGGTCTTCAATGCTGAAAACAGCCAAATAGTAAGCCTCGTCAGGCATATTACGCATGTTGCACTTGATATGCGAAAGCAAGGCCGTCTGAAAGAAAAAAACTATAGGTACAGTTAATGTCCGTAGTTGTTTCCTGAGCGGTCTTTTGCTGTCAAGGCTTGACAGCTATCACTCATTTTGGCCGCAATGGCTCCACCGAAAAGAGCCCCAACTCCACCTGCTAAAACATTTCCTTTAGCTGAGGTTGTGCCTACAAGAGCACCAAAGGCCATACCATTGGTAATATCGTTTTTACAATCTTTAATAAGCTCATTTCTATTAGAGTTACCACCTGAAACTAAATGTAACTCAGATAATGATAACGTTCGCATATTAAACTCCTTAATAATTTACCGAGAAGAAATTAATTCAACAATCTCTCTAATACGTTTAATTAATATATAAAATATTGGCGGAATGGATAGTAAAAGAAAAGATTCAGAATCTATCGGAATAAATTTTTCATATTTTATGTACCATAGAAAAAGAAATCCAAAAACAAAAAATATATATATCTGAATAAATTCAATGAATATTTCTAAAACCTTGGAAATTTTTTTCATATTTATTCCTTCAAATCCTAACCTCCAGAATATCTAATGCTAACAAACTTTCTAACAGTTTCTTGATTTCCTCCTCTCTTCCTAGTTGGTTATGCGCTAATAAATGTTTTACCATAACAGGCTTCTGGGTCGAACGAAGGTGAAGGAAAACCTCTTTCCCTTTGTCATCCAGATCAATTTTCACTCCATTGGCAATCAAATACCCTTTCTCAATCGTCGAATTGTCTACCGTATTCAAGCTCAATAAAGCATCTTCGGGCAGGCCGTCTGAATGGGGGTTGCCGAGGATTTCAAAGGCAAAGCCGCTGTCGGTGCGCTGGTTGCCGAGAAAGTGCTGCATAAAGGCTTCGTAATTGTCGGGATCGGTAATCTCGGCGGCGAATGCTTCGGCGGCTTCTTTCAGACTGCCTTGGTCTTGCGCCCAGCTTTGCAGGTTGTGGCGGAAGCCGACGATATCGGGCACTTTGTTCATCAGCCATTCCATGTAATTGTGGCCGTTGGGCGGAAAGGTGCCGATGGCAAGGTGGAAGGTTTCGCAGCCCATAGGCACGGGGTTGTGCCACCAGCGCGCGGGATATAGAGAATGTCGCCGGCTTCCAATACCACTTCCATATCGGTGGTTTCGGGTTCGGGAATATGCGGCAGGTCTTTGCTTTGCTGCATGTAGAGCGGCATCTCGAAATTGGGGGCGGAAAGGCTCCAATGTTTTTTGCCGACCAGTTGCACGGCGAATACGTCGCGGGTGTCCCAATGATTTTTGTAGGATGGGTCGCCACCGAAAGCGAGGTAGCCGCTGACCACGGTATGCGCCTGGGCGAAACGGGCGACTTGCTTTGTGATGTCGTCTGAAAACGGTTCGTTATTGATGCGGTTGTACACCAAAGTCGCGCCGTCTTTCAGGTATTCGTACACGGCGGCTTTGTTGAAGCGGTGGCGGATACGTCCGGTATCTTCAAAAGCTTCGACATAATGTTCTTTTGGAATCAGCGGGCCTTTGCGGAATTTGAAAAGTTCGTCGGCAGGGTTGGCGCGCTGGTACATTTCGTTGATGCCGCGCCAAACCTCCGCCTTATCAGGCAGTCTGACCGCGTTTTTGAAGAGACAGGGCTTTTGGTAACGGTAGTCACGAAAAAAAGTTTCTTGCGGCATTTGAAAATCAATATTCAATTTGCATTCCTTTCGATTATGATTATATTTATTTTCTATAGTGTATGTATATTATTGTTTTTTTTTATTGGTCAATTGATTACTGATGTGTTTTGGTAAAAAAGATATTTTATGTTTGTAAATGTAAATTTTTTGAAAGAAGCTATCAAAAAGTTAAGTCTATAAGAAATTGAATTTGAATGATATTTAAATAAAAGGCCGTCTGAAATTTCAGACGGCCTACTTTATACTGCAATCGATTTACGGACGGTACTCCGGCGCCATGCCGTTTGGCAGCAGCTGCCAAACATAACCGGTGGTTTTCTGCTTGCCCGCAACATTACCGGCTTCGTCGCCGTAGCCCCAGAAATAATCCACGCGCACCGCGCCTTTAATCGCGCTGCCGGTGTCTTGCGCCATAATCAGGCGGTTGAGCGCTTTGTTGGTAATCGGGTGGGCGGTGGCCACGAACAAAGGCGCGCCCAGCGTGATGTAGTGGCGGTCAATCGCACCGGCGTATTCGCCCATCAGTGGCGTACCCAATGCGCCGACAGGACCTTGGTCGCTGCTGCCTTCCAATTTACGGAAGAAAATGTAGCTCGGGTTTTGCCCCAACACTTCGGCCAAGCGGTGGGTGTTTTGCTGCATGTAGGCTTTGATGCCCTGCATGGTGGTTTGACCCAAAGTCAGGTAGCCGCGGTCGGCCATGTAGCGGCCGATGGATACATAAGAATATTCGTTTTTATCGGCAAAACCGAGGCGCACGTATTCGCCTTTCGGGGTTTTCAGACGGCCTGAACCTTGAATGTGCATGAAAAAGAGTTCGACCGGATCATCGGCGTAACCCAAAATCGGCGCTTTGCCGTTGAGTGCGCCGGCGTTGATTTGCGCACGGGTGTGATACGGAATGAATTGGTTGCCGACAAAGCGCCCTTTAATCGAGGTCGAGCGGGCGGTAATCGGGAATTGCGACAGGTTGGCGGTGTGGGTGCCGTTGGCTGCAATCACGCCGCTGTTTTGGCCGGTTTGGCGCACGCGCACGATGCCCTTGCTGTTGCGCTGGGCAGAAGACAGCGGCACGGAAACGAAATCATACGGAATGCCGTAAATCGGGAAACGTGCTTTGTTGGTCTGTACGATGTCGCCGTGTAATACTGGCTCATAATAGCCGGTAACGGTGCCCGCTTGCGAGCCGTTGCCGCTCACTTGCCACGGCGTGAAATAGCGCTCGAAAAACGATTTGGCGGCGGCTTGGTTCAACTGAGTTTGTGCGGCTTGGGCGCACACGTCTTGCCAGCCTTGACGGCTTTTCAGTCTGTCGCAACCGAGTTTGAACGATTGCAGGCTTTTGACGAAATCTTGGCCGTTCCATTGCGGCATGGCGCTGTGTGGCACGGCGAGATAAGACGCATTGCCGCCCGGTGTGAAGGTGGTGCCGACTGGGTGCGGTGTGCCGGTTGGGCGGTCGGGGCCGCTGATGACGGTTTGGTCTATGGTCGGTAATTTTTTGACGCTCTTGCTCGGACAAGCGGCCAGCAAGGCGGCGGTGATGCCCAATAAAGCGGCGCGGAACAGGGTTTTCTTCATGGCTTTTTTCAAGTCGTTAAAGGCCGTCTGAATACGCGTTTCAGACGGCATGGAAAACAAAGAAACGGCATGGCAGCATAAAGAGCCACGGGCCTGCGGGGTTTGATTCTAGCACAGAATCGCCGCTGACCTGCGGATTAGGCCGTCTGAAAGTTGGCAACGCTTATCTGGAAGATGGGTATAATAGAGCGTGCAAACGGCGCGCGCTAATGAATATATGATGGCATGTTTTGCGTTTGCGTTGAGCCTTGAGTGGGGTTGCAAATAAAGGGATAAAGGCCGTCTGAAAGGTGTTCGGAAGCTTGAAAATTATCCCGCCTCCGCCTGTTGTTTTAAGATTTAATAATTTGTTTTAAATTAATTATTTTAATTTTTGAATGTTTTTTCAGATGGCCTTTTATACATAAAATAGGCCGTCTGAAGGTGAGGAATCAAGATGAGATCGCTGGTGTTTTTTATTGGTTGGGCGCTGTTTTTCACGCTGCTGTTTGGCGGCATTTCATGGCTGGCACGCGCCTTGGATTTGCCCAATGCTTCGTTGTGGATTAGCGTGGCAATTGCCGTATTTATCGGCTTGCTGCCGGGCAAAAAAATCGCCCGCCGCCGAAATGAGTTGGTGGCGCTGTTGGAAACAGGCCGTCTGAAACATTTTTCTCTGCCTTGAAGTGAAACGCTTTCTGCCGCGAAAAAAATATAGCTTAGGCCGTCTGAATCAAGCTTGTTTCAGACGGCCCTTTGATTGTGAACACAACATTTACAAGGGCAAAGATTTTTGCCGACGTGATTATGCGCGGCCATACTGTTCATCTCAACAAAATACGCTACAATAGCCCTTATTTCTCAAGCATTTTACTTTAAGGAAACGCCATGTTCGATTTCTTCCGCCGCAAAAAACAGGAAACCCCCGCTCCCGAAGAAGCGGTTAAACCCGAGCTCCAACACACCGAACAAACCGCAGCAGCAGAACCTACCCAGTCGGTAGAAGAAATGCTGGCGGCGCTGGAAAATGCGTTTGCCAAAGAAGCAGCAGAGAAAGCGCAGGCCGCGCCGCCGGTCGAAGAAATTGCTGTCGATTCTATTGAAAATCAATCATTTGAAGAAGAAATTTTAGCGCAACAAGCGCCAACTGAAACGCTGGTTGATGATGTTCAAGTGGAAGCAGAAGCGTCTGCAGAAATGCCATTTGAGCATATCGCGGCGCAAGTTGAAGTGGCGGATGATGTTTCTATTGAAGACGAGAATACAGAAGAAATCGTTTTAACCGACGATGGCAAAGTGGTGATTGATTATGTGCAAGTGCCGGAAGGCACCGAAGTGGTTTCGGTGCCTTCGGAGCAGGCAGAAGCCATTGCCGATGAGCAGGAAGCTGCGGGCGAAGCTATCGAAGTCGCGCCATCAGCAGAATCAACGGATCAGCCGGAAGCGGCGGAAATTCAAACTTGGGAAACCACCTATCCTGAAGCACAAACGGAACAAAACCAAGCAGCGGAAGCCGAGCCTGCAGAAGCAGTTCAGGTGCAGGAAAATGTTGAAACTGAAGAAGTTAAGGCAGATGAATCACCTGAAGATACGCCGTCTGAAAGCATAGCGGTCACTGTGGCGGCAGCGACAGCCGTAGCTGCGCAAACTGCGACAGAAGAAGACCAAGCGCAAACCAAATTAAGCTGGGCTTCGCGCCTGAAACAAGGCTTGACCAAATCGCGCGATAAAATGGCCAAATCGCTGGCGGGCGTGTTCGGCGGCGGCAAAATCGACGAAGATTTGTATGAAGAATTGGAAACCGTGCTGATTACCAGCGACATGGGCATGGAAGCGACCAATTATCTGATGAAAGACGTACGCGACCGCGTCAGCCTGAAAGGCTTGAAAGACGGTGAAGAATTGCGCGGTGCGTTGAAAGATGCCATTTACGATTTGATTAAACCTTTGGAGCAGCCGTTGGTGTTGCCCGAAAGCAAAGAGCCGTTTGTGATTATGTTGGCAGGCATCAACGGCGCGGGCAAAACCACGTCTATCGGCAAGCTGGCGAAATATTTCCAATCGCAGGGCAAATCGGTGCTATTGGCGGCGGGCGATACGTTCCGTGCTGCGGCGCGTGAGCAGTTGCAGGAATGGGGCGAGCGCAACAACGTGACCGTGATTTCGCAATCCACCGGCGATTCGGCGGCGGTGTGTTTCGATGCGGTGCAGGCCGCCAAAGCGCGCGGTATTGATATTGTGCTGGCCGATACCGCCGGCCGCTTGCCGACCCAGTTGCACCTGATGGAAGAAATCAAAAAAGTAAAACGCGTGCTGCAAAAAGCCATGCCCGATGCGCCGCACGAAATCATCGTCGTGTTGGATGCCAACATCGGCCAAAACGCGGTTAACCAAGTGAAAGCCTTCGATGAAGCTTTGGGCTTGACCGGCCTGATTGTGACCAAGCTCGATGGCACGGCCAAAGGCGGCATTCTCGCTGCGCTGGCCAGCAACCGCCCGATTCCGGTGCGCTACATCGGCGTGGGCGAACGCATCGACGATTTACGCCCGTTTGACGCGCGGGCATTTGTGGATGCATTGTTGGATTGATGTTTGAATGATATTGAGGCCGTCTGAACAGGTTTGGTGCAAACCATGTTCAGACGGCCTTAACTTTTCTTAAAAGCCAAACGTAAAAAGCCGTATAAAACAACCATATGCGTTGAAAATCCTTTATAATGCCGATTCATAAACATAACAACAATTTCAATCAAGGATACACAAACATGGCCAAGAAGTTTCCGATTTTCCCCAAAGCGCCGGAGCGGATTTGCTGGGGCTGCGACAAATATTGTCGGGAAGACGATTTGCAGTGCGGCAACGGCTGCGAGCGTATTCAGCACCCGATTGAATTGGACGGCTGCGATTGGTATAAAACCGGCGACTGGAGCAATTTGTTGAGCGATGAGCAGCAAATCGAGCTGGGCTTGAAAGAAGCGCCGAAAGCGGCCAAACCCCACATCAAGCTGCCGTTGAAAAACAAAACGGTTTAATAGATTGAAAGGCCGTCTGAAGATTTCAGACGGCCTGTTGTACTTTTCTTTAAAGGTAGGCGTAAAATGCCTGCCTGTTTTCTTTGGTTTTGAACACGCACACATCTCATGAATACCCAACCCGACGAATACCGCAAAGGCCTGTTGTACGCACTGGGCTGCTACCTGATTTGGGGCATTTTCCCGCTTTATTGGTATCCCATCACCGGCACAGCCATCGGTGCCGATCAGATTTTGGCACAACGCATTTGCTGGTCGGCGGTGTTTGCGCTGGGGGTGCTGGTGTTCAAAGGACAGCTCGGTACGCTGTGGCAGGCGGTGCACAACCGCAAATTGCTGCTGACTTTTGTCGGTACCGCGTTTGCGATTTCGCTCAATTGGCTGGTTTACCTGTGGGCGATTACCAATAACCATATTCTCGATGCCAGCTTGGGCTATTTTATTTCGCCGTTGGTAAATGTGTTGTTCGGCTTTTTGTTTTTCAAAGAAAAGCTCAACCGAACGCAGCTGTTGGCAATTGCTTTGGCGGTGGTCGGCATTTTGTGGCTGGCGGTGCCGGCGGGACACATTCCGTGGGTGTCGCTGCTGTTGGCGGGCAGCTTTGGTGTGTACAGCCTGTTGCGCAAACTCGCGCCGCTGGATGCGCTCACCGGCATGACCTTGGAAACGCTGGTGTTGGTGCCGTTTGCGCTGGGCTATTTGTTGTGGGTGGCGCAGCAGGGCAATTTGGTGTTCGGCAGCTTGGCGCCGCTGCCCTTGGCGGTGTTGATTGGGTCGGGTGTGGTGACGGTGTTGCCGCTGCTGCTGTTTGCCGCCGGAGCCAAGCGCATTTCCATGAGTGATTTGGGCATGATTCAATATGTGTCGCCGAGTATGCAGTTTTTCTTGGGCCTGACTTTGTTCGGCGAAGCGTTCAGCCTGCAAAAATTCACCGGCTACGCGTGGGTGTGGCTGGGGATTGCGGTGTATTTGTTTGGCGTGGTGCTGGCGAAGAAGAAGGCTCGGGTTGAGTGAGTTTCCATCATAAATTGAACAGGCCGTCTGAAAGATTACAAATTTTTCAGACGGCCTTTTGCATGGGCGGGTGCTTGATTCGGTTGGGCTTTTATTTTACATTCGCATCATGTTCTCTAACGATTTTACGATAGGGGTCAAACTCATGATTCACACTGCTTTAACGCCTTACCAAGCGTTTGATTGGTGTCGCATTGCGGCTGTGCCGATTGGTGACAACGGCGAGTCGCTCTGTATGCTGCGGCCTGCCGCGCGGCTGCGTGTGCGGCCGGTGTATGCCGAGATGGGTGTAGCGGGGGCGGTGGACACGGTGTGGTTACGCGCATCCCTTATCGAAAAACTGCATCAGGCATTGGCGCATTTGCCGGCGGAATATGGTTTGGAAGTGCTTGACGGCTGGCGGCCTTTGGCGGTGCAGGCGGCTTTGCGTGAAAGTTTTCGTGCCAATATTGTGGCGCACCATCCCGATTTTACCGAAGCGCAAATCCAAGCGGCTTTGGATGATTTTGTGGCCGACCCTTATCGCGCTACCATGCCGCCGCCGCATTCGACCGGTGGTTCGGTGGACGTGACTGTTGGGCAGCGGCAGTAACATCGCCACGGAAATGCTGATTAGCTTGGTGACCGACAAATACCTGCTTCTCACCACGCTGACCTTTGCCGTGATTGCGCTAATGCCGCGCAGCATGGCCAAGCTTGATGGTAGTCAAGAATTGGGCACTTACTGCATTTTCTTGTTTTTCGTGGTGATTGGCGTGCCGGCTTCGATTCCGCTGATTCTGCAAAACGCACCGTTGCTGTTTGTGTTTACCTTAACCGTGGCAGTAGTCAATTTGGCGGTAACGCTGGCGGCGGGCAAACTCTTCAAATTCAGCATCGAAGAAGTGGTGTTGGCTTGTAATGCCAATATCGGTGGCCCCACCACGGCGGCAGCTTTGGCCATCGGCCGCGGCTGGCGTGCGCTGGTGGGCCCGATTTTGGTGATTGGTACGGCGGGCTATATTTTCGGCAATTACATCGGCTCGATGATTTATGCTGTGTTGAGTTCTATGTAGGCAATTCATAAAAAATGCCGTCTGAAAGACTTTACTCTTTCAGACGGCATTTTTTTGTGTCTTTTCAGACGGCGAGACCTTTGCAAAATCCCCATCTTTGGCACATTTCTTCGTTATGCGCTGCTCGAAAGCTTGCCTATCTTGATGATATGTCTGCGCTTTCTGCGCTGCTATAACTTTGAACTGTACTCAAATCTGGGGTTTTACAAAGGTCTCGACCCCAACCATTATTCTACCGTTACCGATTTAGCCAAGTTGCGTGGTTTGTCCACATCGGTGCCACGTGCCAAGGCGGCGTGGTAAGACAGCAATTGCACCGGGATGGTGTGCACAATCGGTGACAATACGCCGACGTGGCGCGGGGTGCGGATTACGTGTACGCCTTCGGCTTCGTTGAACTGGCTGTCGAGGTCGGTGAATACAAACAATTCGCCGCCGCGTGCGCCGACTTCCTGCATGTTGGCTTTGACTTTGTCCAACAAGGTGTCGTTTGGCGCAATCACCACTACCGGCATGTTTTCATCCACCAATGCCAACGGGCCGTGTTTCAATTCGCCGGCAGGGTAGGCTTCGGCGTGGATGTAGGTGATTTCTTTCAGCTTCAACGCGCCTTCGAGAGCAATCGGGTAGTGAATGCCGCGACCTAAGAACAAGGCGCTGTCTTTTTTGGCGAATTTTTGCGCCCAAGCAGCGATTTGTGGCTCGAGGTTCAAAACGTGTTGGATGCTGCCCGGCAATTGGCGCAATTCTTCCGCATAAGCGTGTGCTTGCTCGTCGGTCACGTGGCCGCGCAGTTTGCCCAAAGTCACGGCCAAACCGAACAAGACCACCAATTGAGTGGTGAAGGCTTTGGTTGAGGCCACACCGATTTCGGCACCAGCGCGGGTGTAGAGCACCAATTCGCTTTCGCGCGGCAAGGCGGATTCCATCACGTTACAAATCGACAAGCTGTGGTGTTGACCCAAAGATTGTGCGTATTTCAGCGCTTCCATGGTGTCGAGTGTTTCACCGGATTGGGAAATGGTGATGACCAATTGTTTCGGATCAGCAATCACATCGCGGTAGCGGTATTCGCTGGCGATTTCTACGTCGGTCGGCATTTTGGCGATGCTTTCCAGCCAGTATTTGGCGGTCAGCGCGGAATAGTAAGAGGTACCGCAGGCCAAGATTTTGATGCTGTGGATGTCGGCAAACACTTCTTGTGCTTTTTCGCCGAAGTTGCTTGGTTCGAAACCACCATCCAAGAATACTTCAGCCGTGTCGGCAATCGCACGCGGCTGCTCGTGGATTTCTTTTTGCATGAAGTGGCTGTAAGGGCCCAGCTCTAAAGAAGCCAGCGACAATTCAGATACTTTCACTTGGCGGTCGGCCGGTGCGCCGGTTTTGTCGATTAATTTCACGATACCGTCGGCGTTGAGCAGGGCGATGTCGCCATCTTCCAAGTAAGAGATTTTACGGGTGAAGGCAATCACAGCCGATACGTCGGATGCAATGAAGGTTTCTTGGTCGCCAAAGGCCACCAGCAATGGGCAACCCATGCGTGCCACAACCATTTCTTTGTCGTTTTCTTGCGAAATCACCGCAATGGCGTAAGCGCCGTGGAAATTTTGGGTCGCCGCTTTAACCGCTTCGTATAAGTTGCCGCCGTTTTGGCTGTATTCGTGATTCACGCTGTGGGCAATCACTTCGGTGTCGGTTTGTGATTTAAACACATAACCCAAGCCTTGCAGGCGTTCGCGTTCGGCTTCGAAGTTTTCGATGATGCCGTTGTGTACTACGGCAATCATGCCGCCAGAAATGTGGGGGTGCGCGTTTGGCTCGGTCACGCCGCCGTGGGTTGCCCAACGGGTGTGGCCAATGCCCAAATGGCCATGGATGCCTTTTTCTTTAGCCGCATCTTCCATTAATTGTACGCGGCCAACGCGACGCACGCGGCGGATTCGTTCGCCGGTGTGAACGGCAATGCCTGAAGAATCGTAACCACGATATTCCAAGCGTTTCAGGCCGTCAGTTAAAAAATCGACTACATTATGATTGGCGCGCAGTGCGCCGACGATACCGCACATATAAGTTCCTTAGTATCAAGAGTTTAAATAAAACCACACCGTATCACGGGCGATGAAGCAAGTATGTTGAGCATTGCTTCAGGGTTGCGTTTGAGCTTTAACGGCATGGCGGTTTGGCCTGCTTTGGGCAGGCCGTGGGAAATGGTCTCGGCCTGTTTATTCCTGAAACAAGCTGTCGAGTTGTTGCTGTAAAGTGCGATTGTGCTGCTCCATTTGCTGCATCATGTGTTGTGATGCGGCTTCCAGTTGCGGCAGCATTTTCATCATCGCACCGAGATTCTTTTTCATCACTGCCTGACCTTCACCTGATTTCAAAAACGCCGCCGCTTCATCGGCTTGCTTTTGAAACGCCTCATCGTCAAACGGCACGCCGTTGATTTTTGCCAGCTCGCTTAAAAGTTGGCTGGAGTGCAGGCCGTTTTGCAGCACGCCGCTGGTCCATTGGGTCATGGCTTCGGCAAACTCGGCCTGCTGTTGCGGCGTGAGTTGCTGCAGCGATGACGATTTTCCGGTGACCGTGTGGCTTTTGAAGCCGGGTTTGTCCACGGTTGTGGTGGTGCGCACCACTTGGCCGCGTTCGGGGTCATCGTATGTTTCGGTGATGGTCGCAGCGGATGACGATTGCCACAATAAGGCGGCAGTCGAGAGCGCGAGTAAAGTGCGGATGTTCATGCCTGTTTCCTTGCTTGCTGACCAGTTATTTTTCGGGGCGGTTGTCGTGTTCGCGCTGGGTCAAAAATTTCACCAGCAAAGGGAACACCGCTGCCAATACGCCGCACAAGCCGATGGCGAACAAAGCGATGCCGCCGATGGGCTGGTCGAGCACTTCATGCACCCATCCACCCATGCCGACCAAAACCATCAAGGCCGGGAATCAGGGCGCACAGGCCGCAAATCAAAATAATGATGGAACCGATATGGAATTTCATACATCCCTTCATGATGATGAATAACCGAGCAGCAGGGTTTCAGACGGCCTTTAATCGTTAGGTTGAGACCTTTGCAAAATCTTCATCTTTGGCACATTTCTTCGTTATGCGCTGCTCGAAAGCTTGCCTATCTAAGTGATATGTCTGCGCTTTCTGCGCTGCTATAACTTCGAACTGTACTCAAATCTGAAGTTTTACAAAGGTCTCAGGCCGTCTGAAGCCTGAAGAGCAGCTTATTTTTTATCGCCTTTTTCCGGACGCACCCAGCCTTCAATAATGGTTTGGCGGGCGCGGGCGATGGCGAGCTGGCCGTCGGCGACGTTTTTGTTAATCGCGCTGCCGGCACCGGTGGTGACTTTGTTGCCCAAAGTTACCGGCGCAATCACCACGCTGTTGGAACCCAAGCGCACTTCGTCGCCGATGACGGATTTGTGTTTGTTCACGCCGTCGTAGTTGGCGATGATGGTGCCTGCGCCGAAATTGGTTTTGCGGCCGACTTCGGCATCACCGATGTAGGTCAGGTGGTTGGCTTTGGTGCCCTCGCCAATGGTGGAGTTTTTCACTTCGACAAAGTTGCCGATGTGCACTTCGTTGGCCAATTTGGCTTGCGGACGCAAACGCGCGTATGGGCCGATGACGTTGTTTTCGCCGACTTCACAATCTTCCAATGAAGAGAAGGCAGCAATTTTGGTGTTGGCGGCGATTTTGGCGTTTTTAATCACGCAGTTGGCGCCTATTTCTACGTTGTCGCCGATTTCCACATCGCCTTCAATCACCACGTTGACATCAATCACCACGTCCTGACCGTGTTTCAGACGGCCTCGTAAGTCAAAGCGGGCAGGGTCGCGCAGGGTGACGCCAGCTTTGAGTAATTCTTGCGCTTGCTCGGTTTGGAAAATGCGTTCCAATTCGGCTAATTGCACTTTGTTGTTGACACCGGCGGCCAAATGCGATGCGCGCACTTGCACCGGATGCACGGCGATGCCGTCTGAATTGGCCAAGGCAATCAGGTCGGTCAGGTAATATTCGCCTTGTGCGTTGTTGCTGGACAAGCTGTTGAGCCAGCCTTCGAGCTTGGCATTAGGTAATACCAAAATGCCGGTATTGGTTTCTTTGACGGCTTTTTGCGCGGCATCAGCATCTTTTTCTTCCACAATCGCCACCACTTTTTCGCCTTCGCGGATGATGCGGCCGTAGCCGGTCGGGTTGTTCAACACATCGGTCAGCAGGCCGACTTCGTTACCGGCAGCAGCCAAAAGCGCTTCTAAAGTAGCGGTATCAGTCAGCGGCACATCGCCATACAGCACCAAAGTGCGGCCTTCGGCAGGTAAGTGCGGTAAGGCCATTTTCACGGCGTGGCCGGTGCCGAGCTGTTCGGTTTGTTCCACCCACACCACATCGCGTTTTACTTTTTCCAAAACCTGTTCTTTGCCGTGGCCGATGACCACGCAAATGTTTTGCGGATTCAGCGTAGCGGCGACGTCAATCACGCGGGCAACCATCGGCTTGCCGCCGACTTCGTGCAGCACTTTCGGCATTTTGGAATACATACGGGTGCCTTTGCCCGCAGCAAGAATCACGATATGTAAAGGTGTTTGGCTCATTGTTGTTTTTCCATTCGGGGTGAACGATTGAATGTGGAAGGCCGTCTGAAACGATGGATGTCATGTTCGGACGGCATGAGAATTATTCGGCGGCGGCAGAGTCGGCTTCGCCGGTTTGGCTGCCCCATTTGGTGCCGTGGACATCTTGATGTTGTTGCATTTCAGGCTTCACGGCGCGTTGCTCGGGGCGGTATTGGTTGTAATTCATGTTGCGCGAGTAAGAACCGTCCTGATAGTAAACGCGGGTGCCTTTTTCGTATTTTTGGCGAAGGGCGGTGCTGCCGTCGGCTTTTTGGTAGGTTTCCCATGTGCAGCCGGCCAGTGCGGTCAACGCCAAAATCATTGCTAGGTAACGCATGTCTTTTTCCTTGTTGAGAATATCGGTTTATTGTAATCAATTTAGATAAGGAATCATAGGCTTTTACACGCTTCAGACGGCCTCGAGCCAGCCTTGTTGCGCCGCCCAGTTTTCCAGCGCGGCCATGTCGTGCGCGGCGCAATCGACAAAGGGCAATTCGTGGGCTTTGCGGCCAAACCATGCGGTGCGCATACCCAGTTGTTTGGCGGCGTAAAGGTTATCCGCGTTATCGTCTACCATAATACAATTTTGCGGTGTTGTTTCAATTAGTTGACAGACGGTCAGATAGGCTTGACGGTTGGGCTTATACAGAAAGCCGAAATCGTCGGTGCCGGCCAGCAGATCGAAATACGGGCGGATGCCCAAGTTTTCGATAATGGCCTGCACATAAAACGATGGGCCGTTGGAAAACACCGCTTTGCGCCCTTTCAGACGGCCTAAAAGGGTTTGAGTTCGTTCGATGGGTGTTAATTTTTCTAAAATCTGCGGCATGGGGTGACTTTGGGTCAGAAATTCGACAATGTCGATTTCAGGATGATGGATTTGCAATCCGGCCAAAGTTGCGCCGTAGCGGTGCCAATAGTCTTCGCGGATGGCGGACGCTTCGTCGTGGGAAAGATTCAGACGGCCTGCTAGATAATCGGTCATGGCGTGGTTGATGAGCAGAAAAATGCCGGCATCGGCGTTGTGTAAGGTGTTGTCGAGATCGAAAAGCCAAACAGGCGTATTCATGGCGGGCTCGCGGTGGAAAAAAACAAGATGATGGCAGTTTGCACGCGCTCGGGCAAGCATTTGGGCGGTAGTGTGGCATAAAACAAAATGAAACAATCATTTAAGCGGTGATGTTTAATATGTTAAAATGCTGCCGATAACACACAGGCCGTCTGAAGCCCTTCATTTTCAGACGGCCTTCCACTTTATATCTACACACGAACACACATCATGATCGGTTTTTATACCTTATTCAAAAAAGAAATCCTGCGCTTTTGGAAAGTGGGCTTGCAAACCTTAGGCGCGCCCATGCTCACCGCGCTTTTGTACCAATTGATTTTCTCACACGCCATCGGCCGCCATGTCGAAGCCTTGCCCGATGTGGCGTATAACGCGTTTCTGATCCCCGGTTTGGCGATGATGAGCATGGCGCAAAATGCGTTTGCCAATGCCTCCAGCAGCCTGATTCAATCGCGCTTGTCGGGCAATTTGGTGTTTATTCTGCTGCCGCCTTTGTCCACCTTTTCCTTTTTTAGCGCCTATGTCGGCGCGGCGGTGGTGCGCGGTTTGCTGGTCGGCTTGGGCGTGGTGGCGGTGACGGCGCCGTTTGGTTTACCTATGCCGCATCATTTGGGCTGGATTGTGGTGTTCGGGCTGCTGGGTTCGGCCATGATGGCGATACTCGGCCTGATGGCAGGCATTGTGGCGGAAAAATTCGACCAGTTGGCCATGTTCCAAAATTTTCTCATCATGCCACTGACGTTTTTGTCGGGTGTGTTTTATTCCATCAACAGCCTGCCTGGGTTTTGGCGCACGGTCAGCCATTTCAATCCGGTGTTTTACATGATTGACGGCTTTCGTTACGGCTTTTTCGGCGTGAGTGACACATCGCCGTGGCTGTCGTTGGCGGTGGTCGGCACGGTGGTGGCGGCATTGGGGGCGCTGGTGTTAGCGGTGTTGCATTCGGGTTGGAAGTTGCGCCGTTAGGCAGTCTGAAACCTAAAAATTTGATTCAAATAAGGATAGACAATGAATTTTGACAATTTCACTTTTGAGCAGCTTTTCAGCCTGAAAAGCTGGGAGCGCTTGGCTGAAAACGGCATGGATTTCGGCCTGAACCTGTTGGCTGCTGCGACGATTTTTGTTATTGGTCGCTGGTTGACGACCTATATCGTGAAGTTGATGAAAGCTGCGTTGACCCGCGCCAAAGTGGATTTGACCTTGGTAAGCTTTTTGGGCAACGTTGCCAACATCGGCCTGCTGATTATGGTGATTATCGCCGCGCTGGGCAAACTGGGCGTGCCGACCACATCGGTTACAGCCTTGGTCGGCGGTGCAGGCTTGGCGATTGCCTTGTCGTTGAAAGATCAATTGTCGAATTTTGCTGCCGGTGCGCTGATTATTTTGTTCCGTCCGTTTAAGGTGGGCGACTATATTAAAGTCAACGGCTTTGAAGGCTATGTGCGCGAAATCAAAATGGTGCAGACTTCGTTGCGCACATATGCCAATGAAGAAGTGATTTTGCCCAACAGCGTGGTGATGAGTAATAGCATCACCAATAAATCTTCGTTGCCGCAATGGCGTGCGCAAGTGTTGGTGGGCGTGGATTATGCCTGTGATTTGAAAGCGGCCAAAGCGGCGGTGTTGCGTGCGGCGACCGAGCATCCTAAGTGTATTCAAACCGAGAAACCGGCCACGGTGCAGGTAACCAATTTGGGCGACAATGCGATTGAAATCACCTTGTGGGCATGGACAACCGAAGCCGATTGGTGGGGATTCCAATGCGATTTATATGAGCAGGTGGTAGAAAACCTGCGCGAAGTGAAGATTAATATCCCGTTCCCGCAGCGCGATGTGCATATCGTGTCGCAACCGGCGGCCAATGATGTGAAAACTGCGTAAACTTATCGGCTATGCGTCAAGGTATAAGGCTTTAATATAAGCGTCCTGTTTTACTTAATTTAACATAAGTATCAGATTTTATTTGCGTTTTGTACAGGCGGCAGCTTGGGTTTTAGATTATTATCATTTGATGACATTCCGACCCGCTGCCGCTTTTTGTTGTAACAAAACTGAAGCAGTCGCCGTCCATAATAAATACAAGCCGTTTCAGCCGATGCGCTTATGCTCATCGGCAAACAATCGCAATACTAAGAGAAATTTACCATTTGATAACCCGATTTAATCACAGGAGAAACAACCATCATGGCACAAGACTCTATCCCGCAAGCTTATAGTCTCGAACGCCCTTTAACTGCTGCCGCCATCGCTGATGACACGCTGGTGTTGATTTTGGCGGGTGGTCGCGGTTCGCGTTTGCGCGAAATGACCGACCGCCGCGCCAAACCAGCCGTTTATTTTGGTGGCAACTGGCGCATCATCGACTTTACGCTTTCCAACTGTTTCAATTCCAATTTGTTCAAAATCGGCGTGATTACCCAATACGAAGCCCATTCGCTGCTGCGCCATTTGCAGCACGCATGGTCTTTTATGCCACGTGAGCGCGGTTACTTCGTGGATATGCTGCCTGCGCGCCAACAAGTCGATGAAAACATGTGGTATCGCGGTACCGCCGATGCGGTGTGGCAAAACGTCGCTTTGATGAAAGAGCATTACAAGCCGAAATACGTGTTGATTTTGGCCGGCGACCATATTTATAAGATGGACTATATGCAGATGATCCGCGACCATATTTCGCGCGGCGCCAAATGCACCATTGGTTCGATTGAAGTCAAACGCAGCGAAGCCAAAGAATTCGGCGTGATGGCGGTGGACGAGCATTTGAAAGTGCAGGCGTTTGTGGAAAAACCGGAAAACCCGCCGGCCATGCGCGAGAAACCGGATTCGTCGCTGGCTTCGATGGGCATTTATGTGTTTGATGCCGATTATCTTTACGAAACGCTGGAGCGCGAAGTTAAGCTCGATCATACCAGCCACGACTTCGGCAAAGACATTATCCCGAAAGCGCTGCAAGACGGCGTATTGTATGCGCACCCGTTTGAGCGCTCATGCATGGGGCGCAACGCCGAGGGCAGCATTTACTGGCGCGATGTCGGCACGCTCGACAGCTATTGGGGCGCGCACATGGATTTGGTGGCGGAATATTCGCAGCTGAATTTGTTTGACCGCTCATGGCCGATACGCGGTTTGCCGTCGCAATCGATGCCGAGCAAATTTTTCTATAAGCATCAACACGAGCGCACCATCGACAATTCGATGATTAGCGGCGGCTGCTTGATTACCGATGCCGAAATCAGCTCGTCGGTTTTGTTTGAACGTGTGACCGTCAACGAAGGTTCGGTGATTGAGCAATCGGTGATTCTGCCGCAGGTGAAAATCGGCAAAAATTGTATCATCCGCAATTGCATCATCGAGCGCGCCTGCGAGATTCCGGACGGCATGCAAATCGGTGTCAATCCGGGCAAAGATGCCGAGTTTTTCCGCGTGAGTTCGGGTGGCAGCGTGGTGTTGGTCACACCGGATATGTTGGAAAAACGTGCCAAAGCCTTGAATAAATTTGCCGATGGTATGGGCATTTAAGTAAAATTTGAGGCCGTCTGAACCATTTTTAGACGGCCTCAACCATGCCGTCTGAACTTTTATCATCGATTTAGGAAGATTATGAATATCCTGCATGCAGCGTCTGAGCTTTATCCTTTATTGAAAACCGGCGGTCTGGCTGATGTGTTGGGCGCGCTGCCGTTTGCGCAGCAGCAAAACGGCGACAATGTGCGCGTGATTCTGCCTTACTACCGCCGAATCCGCGAACAGATTCCGTTTACATCTGAAGTGTTCCGTTGCGACAGCCCGGGCGGCTATGCAGTGATTCGCTTTGCCGAGTACCAGGGCTTGGGGCTTTATCTGATTGATGCGCCGCATTTGTACGACCGCGACGGCAACCCTTATCACGACGGCGATTACCGTGATTATCCCGATAATGTCGTGCGTTTCGGCTTGCTCGGTTGGGCAGCTGCGGCGGTGGCATGCGGTGCCGATCCGTTTTGGAGCGAGGTGGATGTGCTGCACGCACACGACTGGCAGGCCGGTTTGGCTGCGGCGTATTTGAAAGCATGGGGCGCATGGGAGGTGAAAACCGTGTTCACCATCCACAACATCGCCTACCAAGGCTTGTTTGACGCGCGCCACATGGCGGATTTGTGGCTGCCGTGGGAAATGTATCAGCCCGAGGGTTTGGAATTTAACGGCCAAATTTCGTTTCTCAAAGCCGGTTTGTATTACGCCGACCACATCACCACCGTCAGCCCGACTTATGCGCAGGAAATCACCGTATCCGCTTACGGCATGGAAGGCTTGTTGCAACAGCGGCGCGATCAAGGCCGATTGAGCGGCATACTCAACGGTGTGGACGAAAGCATTTGGCATCCGGCCAACGATCCGGCTTTGCCCACTTCATACGGCCTGGATAATGTGGCAGAAGGCAAAGCCGCCAACAAAGCCGTTTTGCAGCAGCATTTCGGTTTGAAAAATGATGCCGATGCCATGTTGTGTGTGATGGTATCGCGTCTGACCGAGCAGAAGGGTGCGGATTTTCTGCTGGAGGCTTTGTATGTCAAACTTGCTGAAGATGCGTCCATGCAGTTTGCCTTGTTGGGCAGCGGCGCACCAGCCTTGGAGCAGGCGTTTAGCGAGTTGGCGCAACGCTATCCCGAGCGTGTGGGCGTACACATCGGCTACGATGAAAGCTTGGCGCACCGTTTGATTGGCGGCGGTGACGTAATTTTGGTGCCGAGCCGTTTCGAACCCTGCGGCCTGACCCAGCTTTACGGCCTGAAATACGGCACCTTGCCTTTGGTGCGTCGCACCGGCGGCTTGGCCGATACTGTGGTGGGCTTTGGCGAAAGCGATGCGGCCACCGGTTTTGTATTCGACGCGCCTGATGTGCATGGCCTGACGAATGCGTTCAACGCCGCGCTGTATGCGTGGTCGGAACCGACTGTGTGGGCAGACATGCGCACACGCGCCATGCAGCAGGATTTTGGTTGGCTGAAAGCAGCGCAATCGTATCGCCAATATTATTAATATCAAGACCTTTGTAAAATCCTTTATCGTCCAACACACATAGGACAACCGTCATTCCCGCTAAGGCGGGAATCCATCTTAAAGTTTCAGTAAGCTTGTTTTATTGGCAAGTTTCTGGCCACTAAAAATGGATTCCCGCCTTAGCGGGAATGACTGCCTTTAGAATGATTGCTTGTTAATGGGTTGATGTGAAGGTTTAAAACAGGTGTTTTGTATCAAAGAAAAGGCCGTCTGAATCATTTCAGACGGCCTTTTAAGCTACTGTATTTAAACCGATTTAAATATCAAGATTAACGGAAGCGGTAGGCGGCAGTGGCCATCACACCGTTGTTGTTGATCTTTGTATCGTCTTTCTTAAAGCGGGTTTGTTCCCACTCTGCGCCGACTTCGATATTCGGGGTCGCTGCATATTTCACGCCCACGCCGTAGCCTACGCCGTTCATGTTTTTCTTGGTGTCGTAAGGACCTTCGAATTTACCGTAGTGGTAGCCGACTTTACCGTAAGCCATCACATCATCAGTTAAGCGGTAGCCTTGAACATAAGACACGCTGGCATCGACTTTTTGTTTCACGTCACCGGCTGCGCTGCTGCCCACGGTGCGGTGCAATGGTTTCACGGCTACTTCAGCGCCGCCGATCCAGTTGCTGTTGCCGAATTGCACGTTGTGGTTACCGCGGATCGCCATATCGGCTTTGTATTCTTCGTCCAAGCTGCTGTTTTTCACATCGCTTTTGGTTGCGCCTGCACCAATTTCAACAGCGGTACCGGTAAAGGTGCCGGTGTTGTAGGTGTTGAACGGGGCGGCAGTAGCTGCAGCAGCGGCGGTCAAAATCAAAGTGGTCAATAAAGTTTTTTTCATGATAGTTGCTCCTTCAAGCAAAGAAAAAGGGGAAAGCGGCGGCGGTTGCCTGTTGCTTTCGATGGGTTTAGTATCGTGATGTTTCAGACGGCCTGCAAGCGGCTTTGCTATCGGATTACGCTTCTTGGCGGCGGTTTAACGTTTGTAATTGTGGTGGGCTGGGAAATAATGTTGAAGGTGTGATTATTTTTCAGAATGTAGTGATTTGGTTTAGCCGTCTGAAAAACAAGCTGATTTTCAAACCCGTCAGGCCGTCTGAAAAAAGCAGTATGGTGGCAAAAGTGAAAAATTAGAGAAATCATTCTAGAAATTATATTTACATTCGCATATGTATCTTTATTGCACAATTGATTGTACATACGGTTGTGTGTGTTTCAGCAAAACATAAAAAATGCCGTCTGAAATCGGTTTCAGACGGCATTTTTTATAGGGTGAATGGGCTATCGACGTTGATAATGCACAAACGCATAATCTATGCCCTTGGCGCTGGTGTGTGATTCGCGGGCGGTTTCCTGCCATTCATCGGTGGAAAACTCAGGGAAAAACGCATCGCCGCCTTCGACCTGCAAAGCCACTTCGGTCAAGCGCAAATCGGTGGCCAGGGGCAGGGCTTGGGCATAAATTTGTGCGCCGCCCATGATGATGATTTCAGGCGCATCGGCACACAAGGCCAATGCATCGCTCAAATTGGTGACCACTTCCGCCCCGTCGGCTGCATAGTCGGTTTGTCGGCTGATGACGATGTTGCGGCGCTCGGGCAAAGGTTTTTTCGGCAAAGATTCCCATGTTTTGCGCCCCATTACCACCGGTTTGCCGCTGGTGTAGCGTTTGAAAAAGGCAAAGTCTTCCGGCAAATGCCACGGCATGGTGTTGTTGATGCCGATGCAGCGCGCGTCGGCGTAGGCGGCAATCAGGGTAATTTTTTGCATAAACGTACTCTTTGGGTTGAATAGAAGGAAGCATGACGATATTTAAGTGTTGGTATCGGTCACATGCGTTTAATTTCAATAATGTATTTCTATTATGCGCAGACAAGCTCAACGTGTCAGCTTCACAAACACATCTTCCAAATCCGTTTCCGGCAGCGCCATGTGCAACACTTCAATGCCCGCGCTTTTCAATGTGGCCAACACTTCGCCGAGGCGGTTGTAATCATCTAATTTCAGCAAAAGATTGCCGTCTTGTTCCCCTGTCAACCACGGCTGTAAAGCAGCAGGCAGCGGCGCGGACAATTGTAGCGCCACGCGTACGCCTTGTTCGGCGTGTAATAAATGCTCGGTCGAATCCAAAGCCACCAAGCGCCCCTGTTTCATCATGGCGATGCGGTTGCACAGGTTTTGCGCCTCTTCCAGATAATGCGTGGTCAGAATGATGGTGTGGCCTTGGCGGTTGAGACCTTCGATGAATGTCCACAGGCTTTGGCGCAGCTCAACATCGACACCGGCAGTCGGCTCGTCCAACACGATTACCGGCGGACGGTGCACCAAGGCTTGCGCCACCATCACGCGCCGCTTCATGCCACCGGAAAGGTTGCGGGTGATGGTGTTGGCTTTGTCGCTCAAACCTAGGCTGTCGATGATTTCGTCTATCCACGCATCATTGTTGCGGATGCCGAAATAGCCCGATTGAAAACGCAGCGCTTCGCGCACGGTGAAAAACGCGTCAAATACCAATTCCTGCGGCACCACGCCCAAGCTCATGCGCGCGCCTTGCGGCTCTTTGACCACATCGTAGCCCATCACGCTGATGCTGCCCGAAGTCAGGCGGTTGAGTCCGGCCATGGCAGAAATCAGCGTGGTTTTGCCCGCACCGTTCGGCCCCAACAGCGCAAAAAACTCGCCTTGTTCGACCGTAAAAGAAACGTCGTTCAGGGCGGTGAAACCGTTGGCATAGGTTTTGACAGCATGGCGGATATCGATGGCGTGCATGAGTATGTGGTTTTCTGATGATGGTTGTTAAAGGCGTATTTTAGCAGAAACGTTATGCGTGGTCGGCATGAAGGTGGTTTGGATACATAAAGGCCGTCTGAAAGGTCTCGGGTTTTGTTTTCAGACGGCCTTTACTTTTAAGACGCAGCCATGGCCGAAGTTTGCTCCGCTTCGGCCGCCTCAGTTTGATGATGCAAGGCTTGGTAACAGGGTTGCAGTTGGCGGGCAATCAGGCTCAGTTGTTGCCACAGAATATGGCTTTGGCGGTCGGCGGTAAGGTTGCGCAAGGCTTCCAAATCGTGCAGCAGTTGGGTTAAGGCCGTCTGAAAGTCGGCGGCGGTTTGCTGCGGCATGTGTTTCAACAGCGCGGCGATTTGGCGGGCGGTTTGGTAGAACGCGGCGGTAAAGGCCGGATCGGTTTCTTGCGCCATTTCGTTGCGGTAGGCACCGAGTGCGGAAATGTAGCCGGTCAGCGCGTAATTGGTTTTTAACAGATTGAAGCCGTCTGAAAGCTGGTCGCCGTATTTGTCCGGCTCGCTGCTCATGTCGGACAAGGTGCTGCTCAAAGCGGTGATGCGCTCGTGGGCTTGGCGGCGCACGGTGCGGTAGCTGACGTCGTCGCTGCCACCGTGTTGCAGTTGTTCGAGAATTTTATCCAGATAAGCGCCGTTGCCGGAGACGGCCAACGCGGCTGTGCGGTCGAGCGTGAGGTAACGCCAGTCCGGCCACAGATACGACACCGCCGCCCACGCCATCACCGAGCCGATGATGGTGTCGATAATCCGCCACGGCATGGCGGCGTACACATCGAGTCCGGCCAAGGAAAAGCTGGTTAAGGCTTGGATGGTGATGAAGAAGGTCGAGAAGCTGTATTTATAGCTGCGGCTCATGAAAAACAGGGTGGTGCAGGCGATGACAATCCACAGCTTGGTTTCCACCGATGGCGTGAAATACGGCACCAACGAGCCGACCACCACGCCCAAAATCGTGCCGGCGATGCGCTGATGCACGCGGCTTTTGGTGGCGGAATAGTTGGGCTGGCACACAAACAGCGCGGTCAGCAAAATCCAGTAGCCGAGATTGAGGTTAAGGATTTCGACCACGGCGCAGGCCACGGCCACCACCAGAGACAGTCGAACGGCATGGCGGAATACGGCGGATTCCAAATTCAATTGGCTTTTCACGCTTTGCCAAACGTGTTTCAAACCGTTGTGGCTTTCCACGGCGGCGATGCGGGTCACGTCAGATTCGCCTTCAAGCGCAGCGTGGTTGTCGCTGTGTTCCAATTGCTTGAGTTGGTGATCGACGCTGCTTAAATTGTTGAGCAATTGGCGGATATTGTGCACTTCGTGGCTGTCGGGGTGGCCGTCTGAAAACCATTGCAAGGATTGGCGGCAGCCTTCCATCGCGCGGCCGAGGCGTTTGCTGTAATGGTAGTCTTTGCCGCTGCGTAAGGCTCCGGCCACATTGCGGCAGGCCTGCCCCTGCATTTCCAGCAGGCGGTGGATGCGGAAAATCAGGTCGGTGTTTTTCAGTTTGTCGGCCAGCTCGCGGTAATCGACGTGTGCCGAGCTGATGCGTTCATGAATGTCTTGCGCGGTGAAGTAGTAGCGCAGCATACGGGCGGTGCGCGGGTGGCGGTGCTGGCCGCGCATACGGTAAAACAGCGCGGCGCGGCATTGGTTGAAGGCAGCAATCACGCCGGTGTTGCGCATGGCCAAGTCGATTTGGCGGTTGCCTAGCCATGCAGCTTCGTCGGGGTCGAAAAAGTCGGCCTTGGCATCGAAATAATCGCCCAAGCTTTCATAAGCATCGGCCACGCGTTCCTGCACCGGACGATGCGGGAACATCATTTGGAAAACCAGCGTGCAGGTGCTGTATAACACCGTGCCCAATAGAATCATCAGCGGATTGGTCAGCCAAAAGGTTTCCGGCGTGTAGGTCAGCGAGGTGTAAGTCGCCACCGCCAGCGAGCCGAACGCAAAAGTGCGGTAGCGTTGGCCGACCGCGCCCAACAGCGTGAAGAAAAACGTCATCGCGGTCATGGCAGCGATAAACGGCCAGCCGGTGCCGAGCGTGAGTTGCGCAGATAAAGAGGCGATGGTAAACAATATCACCGTAATCACAATGTTTTTCAGACGGCCTGTTAAGCGGTTGTCCAAATCGACCAAACCGCCGGCAATGATGCCCAACACAAACGGCATCGCCAGCGCGAGCATGTCGATATACCAAACGCTGGTGGCGGCAATGAGCACGCTGATAAACACGGGCAACGACGTCATAATCAACGGCTTGAGCGGCGAGGTTCTCATGATGATGCGAGCATAAGGTGAAATAAACAGAATTTTAGCAGGAATCGGCAGGCCGCACCGAAACGGCGGGCAAAAAAAATCCCGAACATGAGTCGGGAGGGTAAAACAAACAAGTAGGACTTGTGTTGTTCAACTGAAAGGTGTGTGTTTGAAAGCGTTATTGTAGACAAAATCGGTTTTAGAATAAATTCACTAGAAGAAATGCAGCGTTAACAAATAGGAAACAATTAAGGTTTCAGGCCGTCTGAAAGTGATTGAATCTTTTAGACGGCCTGTTGCTTACATCAAATTCAAATCACTGATGCGGTCGAACAAGCGTTCCGGCTCGTTGCCTTCTTCGTGCAATTGAATGCGCAAACGCAAATCGTTGGCCGAATCGGCTTGGCGCAAGGCTTCGTCGTATTCGATGTGGCCTTGGGTGTAGAGATTGAACAAATGCTGGTCGAAAGTTTGCATGCCGTCGCCGGAAGCGCGATCCATCAGGCCGCGGATTTCCATCAGTTCGCCTTTGAAAATCAAATCCTGCATGGCAGGGGTGTTGAGCAGCAAATCGATCGCGGCGGTGCGCTGGGTGCGGTTTTTCTTAATCGCCAAACGCTGGCCGATGATGCCGGTCAGGTTTAAGGCCAAGTCCATTAATACTTGTTTTTGGCGCTCTTCCGGATAGAAGTTGATGATGCGCTCGATGGTTTGCGATGCGCTGTTGGCGTGGATGGTGAACACGCACAAGTGGCCGGTTTGTGCCAACTGCATGGCGTATTCCATGCTCTCCGCGCTGCGCACCTCACCGATACACACCACGTCAGGTGCTTGGCGCATGGCGTTTTGGATGGCGGTTTTCCAATCCGGCGTGTCGATGCCGATTTCGCGCTGGGTGAAAATGCAGCGGCGTGGTTTGTAGATAAACTCAATCGGGTCTTCGATGGTCACAACGTGGCCGGGGATTTTGTTGTTGCGGTAGTTGAGCATCGAGGCCATCGTGGTCGATTTACCCGAGCCGGTCGGACCCGCCAAAATCAGCAAACCGCGCGGGGCGAGCGCCAAATCTTTAGTTTTTTCCGGCAAGCCCAACACTTCCATTTCGGGAATTTCTTGGTTGATGCGGCGCAACACCAAGCCGACACGGCCTTGCTCGTGATAGGCATTGACACGCTAACGCGTGTTGCTGCGCGATTGCACGGAATAGTTGAGCTCCCATTCGCGGTTGAAAGTTTCCAACTGCTCGGGGTTCATGGTGGATTCGACGATTTGCGCGGTTTCTTCGCCGGTTAAGGCTTTGTGCGGCACAGGGGTCAACACGCCGCTCACTTTCATTGATGGCGGGAAACCGGCGCTGATGAAAATATCCGAGGCTTTGCGGTTTTCTGCTTCGACACACATGCGGTCGAGCAGGGGATGCAAATGCGTGCCGATTTCGGCCGGCGTTGGGATATGCGGGGCTTGGTTTTTTTGCGAATACGCCTGCACCATTTCGGAAAGCAGATCGTGTAAAGGATTATTGTCGCTCATGGTTTGTCCATTGTCTTTTCAGACGGCCTTACATTCGCATTTCAAGTGCAACGCTCAAATGCCATTGGCAAGGGCTGCTGAAAACAGATCACCCGGTGTCTCATAGTCCAATGTCTTTCTCGGTCGGCGG
>NZ_PDBT02000021.1:0-36411 GCF_002551535.2 Neisseria sp. N95_16 | reverse complement strand
TTGCGGTTCTCGCCATTGTTTGTGTTTGCCTATATTTCGTTGGAATATAGGGTTAAAATAGGGCTCTTTTGGGCTTATTCAAATTAGGGACACGCCCTAGCTTATTTATCGTAATCATCAATAGTCACGAACAAAAAAAGAACCGCATTGCGGTTCTTTTTTTATGGCATTAACTGCCTTGTAATTTCAAGCGTTGGCCCGGGGTAACCGTGCGGGTGTTTTTGTTCCAGCGGCGAATATCATTGACATTCACATCAAAGCGGCTGGCGATGGTGTTCAATGTATCGCCTTTGCGTACTGTGTAAGCTACGTTTTGCACTTTAGCCGTATTGGCTTTTGGCTTGGCTGCAGCAACGCGTAACAATTGGCCTTTGCGGATGTTGTTGCCTTTGATGTTGTTGGCGGTAATCAAATCGGCCACGCTCAAATTATAGCGTTGTGAAATGTTGTACAAAGTATCGCCTTCCGCTACACGGTGCATACCGCCGGCAACGGTTTGTGCCGATTCGGTTGTTTTCGCGCGTGCTAAGCGAGTAGCAACGCGTTGTTGCTGTTTGGCTTTATTTTCAGCCAATCGTGCTGCACGGGCTTTCGCTGCGTTTTCTTGCTCAGTCAGCTTGGCAACGGTTTCTTGAACCGTCTCCGCCGCTTGAATACGCGAAGTAGAGTCTTGTACCAAAACCATCAAAGAATCAGCTTCTTGGCTAGGCTCTTCAGCTTGTTGGCCTTGAGTCGGCAGCGGCAACGGTTCAGTCAAAGCCACTTCTGTCGCAACCGGTTCCGGCGTGGTTTCAACGGCGATTTCAACTGCTTTTTCGGCCGTATTATCCGCTGCGTTGGCAACCAAGCCTGAAGCCAAGCTTATTGGCGCAGGTGCTTGTGGTTTTGCTTCTGCAACCACGGTTTGGGTTTGGGCAACAGCCGCCATCACATCAACCGGAGCTGGGGTAGGCTCAACAGATGCCGGTTGTGGTTCAGCCACGGCTACAACTGTTTCAGCAACAGGTGCTTTGGCAGCGGCAACCGAAACATATTCAGCTTGAGTACGGCTGACAAAGTCAATCGGTTTGCTTGATTTGGCAATCGGTGTCACGATGTTGGCAGCCAATGTATCAGCCACTTTAGCATTGCTGGCCAATTGAATTGGTGCCATTTCAGGCATGTTTGAGCGATAAGTATCCGGCGTATTATCGTTATCGATAAAGTTAATCGGTGCATTATTGCCACCGCTCAAGCTGTTTTTCGCCACCAAAATACTGCGACCGGCAGACAATGAATGACCGCTGATGCCGTTTAAACGTCTAATTTCGGCTACGCTCATGCCGGTTTCTGCGGCGATATCGCTTAAGCGGGTATTGCTGAATGAGGTGTATACATCCCAAGACAGCAAGGTTTCCGGTTTGGCGTTGCGGTAGTTTTTCTCGAAGGTTGCAGCGGCACTGGCCGGTAACAATAATTTGCGGTTGGCTCTAGGAATGAATACCGGAGCGTTAAACGCTGGATTCAATGCCAAAAATTCGCTTTCACCGATGTTGGCCAAGCGGGTAATGGCGCTGTGATCAATCGGTTGATCAATATCCAAAGCTTTGAAATATGGCTGATTGCTGATTTCGCTCACGTTCATACCATACGCTTGCGGATTGGCAACAATATTACGCACAGCCAATAATTTCGGCACGTAATTGCGTGTTTCATTCGGCATGCGCAGGTTTTCGTAGGTTGGCTCCAAGCCTTGTGCGCGTGCGCGGTTGATTGCACGGCCGACATTGCCTTCGCCCCAGTTGTAGGCAGCCAAAGCCAAAGACCAATCGCCAAACATACGATGCAGATATTCTAAATAATTCAATGCGGCATTGGTTGCAGCGTACACATCATGGCGGCCATCATATAATGCGGTTTTTTCTAAGCCGTAATGGCGGCCGGTTGCCGGCATAAACTGCCACAAACCTGAAGCGCCAACATGTGATTTTGCCTTGGTTACATAGGCACTTTCAATGAAAGGCAGCAAAGCAATTTCGGCAGGCATATTGCGTTTTTTAACTTCGGTAGCAATATGATACATATAAGGTTTACTGCGGTTGATGGTGCGGTCAAAATAAGCACGACCAGCCGCAAATTTGCCTTCATGGCGGCGAACCAATTCGGTGTTGACTTCATTCATGCGGAAGTCTTTACGCAGAGAAGCCCACAAGCTGCCCGAGCCAAAGGTTTGTGATTTGGCTTGGTCAAGCAAAGCGGAATTCAAACGCATCATCGCCATGCCGACCTGATTCGGAGTGGCGTTGTTGGCTGCTTGTGCGTAAGTAGCGCCGGAAACGGCGGAAATACCGGAAATGGTGAGTGCAATCGTTTTCAGTTTTGCCATAGTCAAAAATGATAGTAAGATAGAATAAATTTAGTCAGTTGGATACTACTGTTTGACGTTGTACGCGTCAAGCCGATAAGCTCGGTATTTGCAGACACTGTGGCCTTAATGCCAACTTTTTGACAAAAGTCATGGCCTTGCGTGTAAAAACTTGACGCTATGGTATAAATTGATACCCAATTTATAATGAGGCCGTCTGAAAGTAAGGAGCGCAGATGAATAATTGGTTTGAACAAACCGTAATGGGGCAATATGTTGCGCAAAAAGAGCGGCAGTTTTTTCAAAAGCATGTATGCATTGCCGATAATCAACAGGCAGCGCAAATCGGGCAGGCTTGGTTGAGGCCGTCTGAACAGCTGATTTATGTTCCCGATGATGTGCGTATGGTTGCAACCGAAATGGCTTGGGAAAGTCAATCATTGGATATGTTGCTGCTGCCGCACAGCCATGAATACAGCGATTCGCCGCTGCTGGCATTGACTGAAGCTGCCAGAGTATTGAAGCATGGCGGCAAATTGATTGTGACCGGTTTTAATGTGAGCTCACTTTGGTGTGGCAGTAAATGGTTTGATGGTAAACGTCTGCCGCATAAAGAAAATTGTTTGACCTTGCCGCAATTTAAGCAGCAGATTCAGAATTTGGGTTTCGAAATCGAATACGGGCAATTTATGGTATATGTGCCGCCGGTTGAGCAAGAATCAGCGTTGAAATTTTGGCAATTTTTGGAAAAGGCAGGGGATCGTTGGTGGCCACAATGTGCTGCCGTCTATGGTTTGGTCTTGGTCAAGCGCATGGCTGGGGTAACGCCGTTGCCGGAACTTGAAGAAGAGTTGGCAGAGCAGCCGGTGGCTTTGACGATTGCCAGAGTAGAAGGAAAATAGGGCATTTTTGCAGAGTTTTACCTTTTTCAGACGGCCTAATACTTTAAAATAAATGCGGTTGGCTTTATTGTTTTGTTTTCTTTAATTTAAGATTATTTTCATTCAAAGATTATGCCCGAATTACCTGAAGTGGAAACCACATTGCGTGGAATTAGCCCGCACATAGCCAAAAAAACGGTTTCATCGGTTGAAGTGCGCCAGCCTAAATTGCGTTGGCCGATTCATCCTGAATTGGCGCAGATTTTACACGGACAAACCGTGCTTGATTGTCAGCGCCGTGCGAAATATTTGATGATTCAATTTGATACCGGTATTTTGCTGATTCATTTGGGTATGTCAGGCAGCTTGCGGATTTTTACCGCCAGTGACGAACGCATAGAGACACACGACAAACATGATCATGTTGAAATCCGTTTTTCAGACGGCACATTGCTGCGTTATCATGACCCGCGCAGGTTTGGCGCATTTTTATGGTATGAAGGTATTGCCGAGCACCATCCGCTATTGGAAAAATTAGGTCCTGAGCCGTTGTCTGATGATTTTAACGCTGAATATCTGTATCAAAAATTGAAACCGCTTAAGCGCGCGGTGAAGTTGGCTGTGATGGACAATGCCGTTGTGGTGGGTGTGGGTAATATTTATGCAAACGAAAGTCTGTTTAAAGCAGGCATCTTGCCGCAGCGCCCAGCGAATAAAGTGACTAAAAAAGAATGCGCTTTATTGGTTGAAACCATCAAAGCAGTATTGCAACGCGCGATTGATACCGGTGGCAGCACTTTACGCGATTTCGTCAACAGCGATGGCAAAAGCGGTTATTTTCAGCAGGAATACGCCATGTACGGCAGACACAACGAGCCTTGTTTGCAATGTGGTCAGTTGATTCAAAAACAGACTTTGGGTCAGCGGGGTACTTTTTATTGTGTGCATTGCCAGAAATAAGGTCGGGTAAGGTCTCGGCCGTCTGAAAACAAATGGAATATAAGAAAAATATGTCTTCTCCAAAAGCCTCATTCACCACACGCCTGCGCCGCTTATCGCGCTTGACGGCGTGGCTTTATCAAACTGCTAAAGACCTGAGCAACATCGATGGCAATAATCCAGAACAACGCAATCAGGCGGTGTTGGCTTTAGGTCAAGGCGCGCTGAATGCTTTGGATGTTGAGCTGGAAATCGGCACTCCGCCACAGCAGCAATCGGTAAACGGCACTTTAGTCGTGGCCAACCATGTGTCGTGGCTGGATATTTTTGCCATGAGCGCGGTGTATCCGAGCAGCTTTATCGCGAAGCAGGAAATCAGCAAATGGCCGGTATTGGGCAAAATGGGCAAAAATGCCGGCACCGTATTTATCAACCGCAATTCCCGTCGCGACATTGAGCCGATTAACCAAGCGATTGGCGCGGCTTTGCGTTCGGGGCAAAACGTGAGCTTCTTTCCCGAAGCGCGGACGTCTTCAGGCAAAGAAGTTTTGCCTTTTAAAGCGGCCTTATTCCAATCTGCTATTGATGCCGATGCGCCGATTCAGGTGGTGACTTTGCGCTATTACGACAGCTTGGGGCGGCGCAGTATTGAGCCTTCTTATGCCGATGTAAACTTGGTGTCATCCTTGTGGCGTATCATTTCCATGAAAAAAATCCGCATTCGCTTGGACTTTGCGCCTTTATACAGGCCGTCTGAATATCCGAATAGCGACCGTTATGCGCTAAAGGATATTGCGGAAAATTATGTGCGCCTAAATATTGAAGCAGATAAAAATAGTTTTGAATAAGCCTTGAAATTTTTCAGACGGCCTCTATTTATATTTTTAGAAGCAGTGATATAATTTATAGTTTAAGATTATTAAGATTATTTGAACTATAAATTATACAAATGAAAGTCGGTGGGTTAGAATGTGCACATTGATTTTCAACACCCTTATTAAACCTAATCTAAAAGGAGCTCAAAATGGCTTTGCAAGATCGTACTGGTCAAAAAGTACCTAGCTGTGTATTCCACACTCGCGTTGGCGACGCTTGGAAAGATGTTTCTACCGATGACTTGTTCGCCGGTAAAAAAGTAGTGGTATTCTCATTGCCAGGCGCATTTACCCCAACTTGTTCATCTTCACACTTGCCACGCTACAACGAATTGGCTAAAGCGTTCAAAGAGAACGGTGTAGATGCTGTATACTGCGTATCTGTAAACGACACATTCGTAATGAATGCTTGGGCTGCTGAAGAAGAGTCTGACAACATCGTGATGATCCCTGATGGTAACTGCGAATTTACCGAAGGCATGGGTATGCTGGTTGACAAAAACGATCTGGGCTTCGGTAAACGCTCATGGCGCTACTCTATGCTGGTTAACGACGGCGTAGTGGAAAAAATGTTCATCGAGCCGGAAGAACCAGGTGATCCATTCAAAGTATCTGACGCTGATACCATGTTGAACTACATCGCTCCAGAGTGGAAATCTCAAGAGTCTATTGCGATCTTCACCAAACCAGGCTGCCAATTCTGCGCTAAAGCTAAAAAAGCTTTGGAAGACAAAGGCCTGTCTTATGAAGAAATCGTATTGGGTAAAGACGCTACTGTGACTTCTGTTCGCGCCATTACCGGTAAGATGACTGCTCCTCAAGTATTCGTTGGTGGTAAATACATCGGCGGCAGCGAAGAGCTGGATGCTTACTTGGCGACTGTTTAATCATTCATGATTAATCGCTAAAAAATAAAAAACAGTCTTCGGGCTGCTTTCCTGAATAATGTTAGAGTTATTCAGGTAATGCCGAACATTGCGCGGTATTACCTGAGTAACTCTATATTTACAAGGAAATCCGGCTATTATGAAATTTAATCGGGGTTTCTGAAAAAACAATTAGGCCGTCTGAACACGTTTAGGCTGCACTTATAAAGGACTCGACAATGAAAAAAATTCAAGCAGATGTAGTGGTAATGGGCGGCGGTACTGCCGGTATGGGCGCGTTTCGTAATGCCCGTTTGCACACAGACAATGTTTACCTGATTGAAAACCATGTCTATGGCACAACCTGCGCACGCGTTGGCTGCATGCCTTCTAAATTATTGATTGCCGCTGCCGAAGCCCGTCACCATGCCTTGCATACCGATCCATTCGGTATTCATTTGGATAAAGACAGCGTAACGGTTAACGGTGAGGAAGTGATGAGCCGCGTCAAATCTGAGCGTGACCGTTTTGTCGGCTTTGTGGTGAGCGATGTAGAAGAATGGCCTGCTGATAAACGCATCATGGGCACTGCCAAATTTATCGATGCCAATACCGTGCAAATTGACGATCACACCGAAATCACAGCCAAAACCATCGTAATTGCGACCGGTTCGCGTCCGGTTGTGTTGCCGCAATGGCAAGCATTGGGCAACAAAGTCATCATCAACGACGATGTATTCTCATGGGATACACTGCCGAAAAGCGTAGCGGTATTTGGTCCGGGCGTGATTGGTTTGGAATTGGGCCAAGCCTTGCATCGTTTGGGTGTGAAAGTTGAAGTGTTCGGTGTGGGTGGTGCGTTGGGCGGCATTTCTGACCCAGTGGTATTGGAAGAAGCCAAAGCCGTATTCGGTGAAGAAATGACCCTGCATTTGGATGCCAAAACCGAAGCTGCATTGGATGCAGACGGCAATGTCGTGGTGAAATGGGAACAAGATGGCGAAAGCGGTGAATTTACTGCCGAATACCTGTTGGCTGCCGTTGGCCGTCGCCCGAACGTGGACAATATCGGCTTGGAAAACTTGGATATCAAATTGGACGACCGCGGTGTACCGACTGCCGATCCGCTGACCATGCAAACCAGCATTCCAAATATCTTCATCGCCGGTGACGCATCGAACCAATTACCATTGTTGCACGAAGCTTCAGACCAAGGCAAAATCGCCGGTGACAATGCTGGCCGCTTCCCAAATCTGGAACAAGGCTTGCGCCGCAGCACCATCGGTGTCGTGTTCACCACGCCGCAAATCGCTTCGATTGGTTTGAAGTATGCACAAGTTTCTGCCAAATATTCAGAAGACCAATTTGTCAGCGGTGAAGTATCGTTTAAAAACCAAGGCCGCAGCCGTGTGATGTTGGTTAACAAAGGTCATATGCGCGTTTACGCCGAGCAAGGCACAGGCTTATTCTTGGGTGCAGAAATCTTTGGCCCGGCCGCCGAGCACTTAGCGCATTTGTTGGCTTGGGCGCATCAAATGAAAATGACCATTCCGCAAATGTTGGATATGCCTTTCTATCATCCGGTGATCGAAGAAGGCTTGCGCACCGCATTGCGCGATGTGAATGCCAAATTGAAATTGGCTTAAATTTAAAACTGACTCAAAGGCCGTCTAAATCTTTCAGACGGCTTTTTTTATTTGATTAAAATTAAATAAAATAATGGCCGTCTGAAAATAATATCGTGTAGAATCATTTCAAATCGTTTCATAAACTATTTCAAGGATAAAAAAAACATGAAAAAATTCCTGTTATTAATCGTTGCTGCTGCTCTGATTGCCCCTTTGTCTGCACAGGCTATGGGCACAAAGCCGACTGAGAAAGCAGCCGCCTCACAACCTGCCAAAGCAAAAGGCGTATGGATTGATGTGCGTACACCGGAAGAATTTTCTCAAGGTCATTTGCGCAATGCGGTCAATATTCCGGCAAATGAAATTACCGCCAAAATCAAACAAGTCAGCCCGGATAAAAATGCGCCGATTAACCTTTATTGCCGCAGCGGCCGCCGTGCCGAAGCCGCTTTAGAAGCCTTGAAAAAAGAAGGTTACACCAATGTAACTAATCATGGCGGTTATGAAGATTTATTGAAAAAAGGTTTGAAATAATCATTGAGGCCGTCTGAAATAAAATATGTTCAGACGGCCTTGATTTTAAAAACATAAAAAAGGAGATTTTATGAAAGCGTTAAAAACTTTAGCTGTTGCAGTATTTGCTACCACAGTAATTGCTGCTTGTTCTACCTCAACCAGTAACCCCATCCCGATCATGCGACCAGGAAAGCAGATGAACCAAACGCATTCAGTTGACAGCCGATACACTTTCGATGAAACGGTTAACCGCCTGCAAAACGCAGTCAAAGAAAAAGGCATGAATGTGTTTGCCGTGATTGATCATCAAGCGGCGGCCAAAGAGAGTGGCTTGGATATGCAACCGGCAAAAGTGATTGTGTTCGGCACACCGAAAGCCGGCACGCCTTTGATGGTGAAAGATCCTGAATTTGCCTTGCAATTACCGTTGCGCGTATTGGTAACGGAAGCCGACGGGCGCGCGAAAGTGGTGTTCAACGACACGCGCGCGCTGATTGCGGGCAGCAAAATTGACTATGCTGAAGTAGAAAATGCGTTGGCCAATGCGGAGAAACTGATTCGCAAAGTGGCGATTATCAATAAGTGAGGCCGTCTGAAACGTTTCAGACGGCCTTTGCAATATGATTTAATCTTGTGCATTACGGCAGACATCAATTGCTTCCTGCAAGCTGCCCACGCCGAAAATCTCCAAATTCGGAAATTCTTTCACATTGCGCGGCATATTGGCTTTCGGCACGATGGCGCGTTTGAAGCCGAGTTTTTCCGCTTCTTTTAAGCGTTCCTGACCGCGGGCAACAGGGCGTACTTCGCCGCTCAAACCGATTTCCCCAAAGGAGACCATTTTTTCCGGCAAAGGGCGGTTGCGGAAGCTGGAAAGCATGGCAAGGATGACGGCTAAGTCGGCTGCGGGCTCGCTGATTTTCACGCCGCCGACGGCGTTGAGAAACACATCTTGATCAAAGCAGGCGATGCCGCCGTGGCGGTTTAACACAGCCAGCAGCATGGACAGGCGGTTTTGTTCAAGGCCGACGGTGAGGCGTTTGGGTGTAAAACCGTGGGCATCATCAACCAAGGCTTGGATTTCCACCAATAAAGGCCGTGAGCCTTCCTGCGTCACCAATACACACGAACCCGGCACATCGTCGCGATAGCTCGCTAAAAAAATCGCCGATGGGTTCGACACACCTTTCAAACCTGTTTCCGTCATCGCAAATACACCCAACTCATTGGCGGCACCGAAGCGGTTTTTAATCGCGCGTATCATGCGGTAATTGGAATGCTGGTCGCCCTCAAAATACAGTACCGTATCCACCATATGCTCCAACACGCGCGGGCCGGCAATCGCGCCGTCTTTGGTGACGTGGCCGACCAAAATCATGGCGATACCCATTTGCTTGGCCATACGCGTCAGTTGTGCCGCACATTCGCGCACTTGCGACACGGAGCCGGGTGCGGACGTGATTTGGTCGGAATACATGGTTTGAATCGAGTCGATGACCACCACTTCCGGTTCGTGTTGTTTTAAGGCCGTCTGAATCGCTTCCATGCGGATTTCAGCCAACAGATTCACGCCATCAGTCGGCAAATCCAAACGCTGCGCGCGCAAGGCGACCTGTTGCGCCGATTCCTCGCCTGAAACATACAAAACTTTGCGCGTTTGCGCCATTTTGGCGATGGTTTGTAACAACAGGGTCGATTTGCCGATGCCCGGATCGCCGCCCAACAAAATCACAGCGCCATCAACCAAACCGCCGCCCAATACGCGGTCGAGTTCGCCCATACCGGTCGGGTTGCGCGGCACTTCGGTGGCGGTCACGGCAGATAAAGATTGCACGCTCGAGGTATCCGCCGCCCACGATTGGAAACGCGCGTTTTTCGGTTCGGGCGCGGCCAAGCTTTCCTGCAAAGTATTCCATTCGCCGCAATGCGGGCATTTGCCTTGCCATTTGGGCGATGTGCCGCCGCATTCGGTGCATTGGTAAACGGTTTTCGGTGCTTTTGCCATGACGGATTCCGTAAAATAAGGGATGAAGCCGTTATTATACGCATGCCGCTTCATGCCGTCTGAAACTTTTCAGACGGTATGGACTAAGGTTTTTCAACAAGGTGTTGTATTTTTGTTTGTGTTTATACCGCATTCAGACGGCCTTGAATCGTGCTTTTATTCGCCAAATCATTGCTTTTCACAATGATACCGTCAAAATTTTTGATAACGATTGTCGCCCGATAAAGATTGTGATATAAATTAGTAAATAAACTCTAAACTCTAAAACACATCATCTAAAAAGAGGTTGTATGGCATCTGCAGAATCTACATTGCAGCCGGTAAACATGGATACGGCTGCTTTTTTGCGACATATCGAAGAGACTTTTGCGCGTGTATTTGGCGCAGGATTAAGCTTGATGCAATATCTGCCGGAAGACAAATGGCTGGAATTGAAAAATGCCGGTTTGCTGCTGCCGTTTTTGGATGAAAAACACGGCGGCCGCAAAAACAGCCAGTTTGAAATTCAAGAAGTATTGCGTTTGGCCGGCCATTACGGCGTGCCCGTAACTTTGCGTACCGGTATTGAAGGTGCGCTGGTATTGCAGCCGTTGCAAGAATTCGGCAGCGAGTCGCAAATCAAGCTCGGTTTGGACTTGATTTTCAAAGGCGAGGGCGGTGGCTTGGGTGTTACCGAGCCGGAAACTTCAGGTGCAGCCATCGCGCGTGAAATGCAGTCGTTTTACGAGTATGTTGATGACGAAACCGTTTACGTGAAAGCGGCGAAATATTGGCAGGGCAATTCTCAAAGCGATTTTCTGCTGGTGGCGGCCAAAGAGCGCAAAAACGGCAAATTGTCTAAAGTCATCAATTTATTATTGGTGCCGAGAGAATACATCCGCTGCGAAGTATTGAAATCGGAAGGTTTGCGCGCGGTGCGTTACGCGATCAACCGCATTGACGGCAATATTCCGGCCAATTTGGTGATGAAATTGTCGGATAGCGATGCCGCCAGCTTGCGTGCGTTCCAAAACATTTTCATCCGCAGCCGCCTGCAATTGGTCGGTATGACGCACGGCATCATGGAATACATTGTCGCCAACACGCAAAAATACGTGCGTAACGACATTAAATTCGTCGAATTCGAGCGCCGTGAAATCGAGCGCCGCTATGAAGTGTCGCAAGTGTTGTACGATTTCACTTGCAACCGCGTGTCACCGGATCAGCCGGTTAGCCATCAGGTGATGGAAGCCAATATTATCAAGACCTTGGCGACCGAATACACTTACGATGCCGCGCAAAAGCTGCAAAAATTACTCGGTGCCAAAGGCTTTGAAAGCGGCCATGTGGCCAGCAATATTGCCATCGACTTCCGCCCGTTCACCATTTTTGAAGGGCCGAACGACATGCTGTATGCCGAGATTTACGATGCGTTCAACCGCGCTACGGCCGAAGAAAAAGAAGCCGGCATCAAGCTCGACAAAGAGCAAACCCTGCTGCAACGTTTCAACAGCGACAAGCGCATGACGGCCGTGAAGCTGGATAAACGCAGCCTGCCGCAAGACATCACCGATTTCTTGGCATCTTATAAAATCGCCGAAGCATGCGCCTTGAAGAAAGTGTTTATCGGCAAAGTGGTGGCGAAATTGTTTGTGTTCATTCAAACCGAATCTGATACCGCTGCTGAATTCTTGCTGAAAAATATCCGCAAAGATATTTTGGATTGTGAATATTGTTGATGAGATAGGCCATCTGAAACAGCGGCCTGAGACCTTTGCAAAATCCCCATCTTTGGCACATTTCTTCGTTATGCGCTGCTCGAAAGCTTGCCTATCTTTATGATATGTCTTCGCTTTCTGCGCTGCTCTCACTTCGAACTGTACTCAAATCTGGGGATTTTGCAAAGGTCTCAGTTTTTTGCGCTTTATCAAAAGATGAATATAAAAGTCATGTTATGATGACCGAACTTTAACCCTAAAGCGAGAGTGAAGCCATGAGCGAAGAAAACAAAATCAAAGTCAACGATTTGCCGAATCAAGAAGCCGAAACCAAAGAAGAAGTGGAATTGCCGGTTTTAGATAATCAAGAAAAACGTGGCGGCCACAGTGAAGGCGGTTGCTGCGGTGCGTGCGGCGGTTGATTGATTATTTCTTAGGCCGTCTGAAAACGTGGTTTTCAGACGGCCTTTTCGTTTTTTAACGTTTTAATCTGCCGAATATTGTATTAAGTAAGTTCAATTTATCCTTCTATCAGAATATGATACAGTTTATCCCAATATAACAAGAGACCGTGCCGATTGGGTATGGCAAAAGGAAAGAGCTATGTTTTGGTATATTGTTGGGTTTTTAGCAGCGGTGGCCGGGCTGCTGTCGCTTTGGGTCAATGCCAGCGCGTTCGGCATGGAAGACGACGATACGCCGCCATCTGAATATGAAAAAAAGCTGGGTTTAGGCGCAACCTTAAAAGACAAAAGCACCGTAGCGCGTGAGCGGGCGGCGGCCAGACTTCACCCTGATGATTGAGATTGAGGCCGTCTGAAATTTTTTAATGAATGCAGCTTTCAGACGGCTTTTTAAAATAGCGTACAATAGCTTCACAACACAAAAAAGGAAAAACCATGTTGAAACTTTACTATATGCAGGGCGCTTGCCCGCTGGTGCCGCATGTGGCTTTGGAATGGGCGAAGGCCGATTTTGAAGCGGTGAAAATGGCGCGCGATGAGTTGAAAACGCCGGAATTCTTGGCCTTGAACTCCTTGGGTTCGGTGCCGGTTTTGCAAGATGGCGATTGGTCGCTGACGCAAAATATGGCGATTTTGGATTTCATCAACACGCAATACCCTGAAGCCAAGCTGTTTGGCAAAGGCGATGTGCACCAACAAGCCAAAGCACGTCAATGGCTGGCGTTTGCCAATGCCGATTTGCATTCGACTTTTGCTTATGTGTTTAATCCAAACCGTTTTATCGAAGGCGAGGGTGAAGGTGCGCAAATCCGTGCGCGTGCGATGCTGCAAGTGAGCGATTATTTCGGCTTGGTTAACGAAGCCCTGCATAATCAGGATTATTTGACCGGCGAATTAACCATTGCTGATGTGTACGTGTATGTGGTGCTGCGTTGGGCGAAAGCATTCAATATCGATTTGAGCCACTTAGATAAATTGGAAGGCTTTTATCAGCGCGTGGAAGCCGATGAAGGCGTGCAAAAAGCATTAAAAACACAAGGTTTGTTGTAATTAATAGAGGCCGTCTGAAAAAATAACATATTCAGACGGCCTTAATCACAATGGGGGCAACATGAAGAAATGTGTGGTCTTAACCGGCGCAGGCATCAGCGCTGATAGCGGTTTATTGACTTTCCGCGATGCGGGCGGTTTGTGGGAAGGGTATAAAGTTACCGATGTCTGCACGCCCGAAGCCTTGGCGAAAAATCCGCAGTTGGTGATTGATTTCTACAACCAGCGCCGCCGCCAAGCCAATGCGGCAGAGCCGAATGCGGCGCACAAAGCGTTGCTGGATTTGGCCGAACATTACCGCGTGCAAATCATCACGCAAAACGTGGATAACTTGCACGAAAGAGCCGGCAGCAAAAATGTGTTGCACCTGCATGGCGAGCTGAATAAGCTGCGCAGCGTTGCTGACCCTGATGAAATCATTGAGTTTAACGGCGAGCAAACAGCGGAAACTTTGAGCAGCAGCGGTGGTGCGATGCGGCCGCATATTGTGTTTTTCGGCGAACAAGTGCCGATGTTTGATGTGGCGGTAGAGGAAATGCGCGATGCCGATGTGGTGATCATCGTCGGCACATCGATGCAGGTTTATCCGGCCGCTTCTTTGGTGCATTACGCGCCGCAGCATGCCGATTTGTATTTGGTTGACCCGAATCCGCAAAGTGTGGCGGCGAATATCGAAGTGATTCCAAAACGCGCGGCAGAGGGTGTGCCGAGTTTGGTGGCTTATTTGATTGAGCAGGCAAAAGCTGATTAAATTGAGGCCGTCTGAAACTTAATATTTCAGACGGCCTGAAACTTTTATTGTGATGCTGAATAATCCCGAATCAATTGCGGCAATTGCGCCATGTCGTCAAACAACACCAGCGCACCGGCTTCCTGCAAAGTCTCACGCGGCGTCCATTGGGTATAGCCAAACGGTGTCATGCCTGCAGCCAGCGCGGCGGTAACACCGGTGGGGCTGTCTTCAATCACCACGCAATCTTGCGGCGCGTAGCCCATGGTTTGGGCGGCGAGCAAAAACAAATCGGGCGCGGGTTTGCCTGCTTTGACTTGCGTGGCGCTGAACATTTTGTCTTGAAAACGTGGCAGCAGGCCGGTGGCGCCAAGCGTGGTGTTCATCTTGGCAAAATCACCGTTGGATGCCACGCAATAAGGAATTTCAAGCGCATCGAGTGCGGCTTCGATGTTTTTCACCGCTTCAACATCTTCTTTCAATGCGGCATTGGCTCGCTGGGCAAATTCCTGCCACATGCTTTCAGACGGCCTTTCGCCCAGCATTTCGCCAATCATCTCCATGCTTTTGGGAATGGATTTGCCAACGAATAACCGCCAGACTTCTTGGCTGTCCATTACCAAGCCTTGTTCGGCCAAGCATTGCGTCAATACTTCACAGGTAATGCGTTCGCTGTCGACCAATACGCCGTCGCAATCGAAAATTGCTAATTTGAATGCAGTCATTAAAAATCCTTTGCGGTGGTTTTTTAAACAGGTTACACTTTCCACGCCGTCTGAAATCATAGCCTAAATCCTTGCATAAAGATACGGTTTCGCTTCAGACGGCCTCTATCCGCCGCTGTCGTCATTGTGCCGGCAGTCAAGCCATCAGCGTCATTGCGCCGCTGTGAATTTAGAAAGAGCACAACATGACACTCTCTCCCGTAGCCTTGCGCCGCCAAACCGAGCGCAAGCCGCATCCGACTGCGCGTTATTGGAAAAAATGCGATGTAGAAGCTTTGTTTGCCTTGCCGTTTTTAGACTTGGTGTATCAGGCTGCCGAAATTCACCGCCAACAATTTAATCCGCGCGAAATCCAACTCTCCACTTTACTTTCCATCAAAACCGGCGGCTGCCCCGAAGATTGCGCGTATTGTCCGCAATCGGCGCATCACAACACCGACTTGGGCAAAGAACAAATGATGGACGTCGATGAAATCGTCGCCAAAGCCAAAATCGCACAAGCACGCGGCGCCAGCCGTTTCTGCATGGGTGCGGCATGGCGCGGACCGAAACCGAAAGATGTAGAAACCGTGTCCGAAATCATCAAAGCCGTGAAAGCCTTGGGTTTAGAAACCTGCGGCACATTCGGCATGTTGGAAGACGGCATGGCCGAAGATTTGAAAGAAGCCGGATTGGATTACTACAACCACAATCTCGATACCGACCCCGAGCGTTACAACGACATCATCCACACACGCCAACACGAAGACCGCATGGATACTTTGGGCAAAGTGCGCCATGCCGGTTTGAAAATATGCTGCGGCGGCATTGTCGGCATGAATGAAACCCGCGCCGAACGCGCCGGCTTGATTGCCAGCTTGGCCAATCTCGACCCGCAGCCGGAAAGTGTGCCGATTAATCAATTGGTTAAAGTTGAAGGCACGCCGTTGGCCGATGCGGAAGATTTAGACTGGACGGAATTTGTGCGCACCATCGCCGTGGCGCGCATCACGATGCCGAAAAGCTTTGTGCGCTTGAGCGCAGGACGCACGGGCATGAACGAATCTACCCAAGCCATGTGTTTCTTGGCCGGCGCCAATTCGATTTTCTACGGTGACAAGCTGCTCACCACCGACAATCCGGATGAAGATGGCGACCGTCTGCTGATGGATAAATTGGATTTGGCGCCGCTGAACCATCAAGTAGAAGCGGTTGAAGCACCATCGGCCATTAAAGTGGATTATTGATACACAAATGCCGTCTGAAACGTTTCAGACGGCATTTGTGTATCATCACGAAATCATTATGTTTATATGATATCTATAAAGTTTGCATATATTTGATTGACACAATTGCAAGCTGTTTTTATATTATTAGGAATATTTTTCATTTTCCGCCCCTGCGTCAGGACGCGGCACAATCAACCGAAAAGGAGTGTAAGTATGGCAGCATTTGAATTACGCAAGAGCGATGACGGTCATTTCAGCTTCAGCCTGCTGGGCGATGATGATAAGACCTTATTGAAAAGCGAGCAATACAACAGCAAAGCTTCTGCGCAAAACGGCATCGAGTCGATTCGCAAAAATTCTGCCGAAGATGGGCGCTATGAGTTAAAGGAAAGCAACAACGGCAAATTCTACTTTAATCTTAAAGCCACCAACGGCCAAATCATTGGCACCAGCCCGCTCTTTGCTGACGAAGCTGTGCGTGAAGCTGCGATTACCAAAGTGAAAGCAGAAGCCGCTTCTGCCAGCGTGTTGGAAGGTTAAACCAATCTAAATCATCAAGGCCGTCTGAAATTTAAATTTCAGACGGCCTTGATGATTTTTAATGCTTACAACACAGCCAAAGCCGCATCGTAATTTGGTTCTTCACCGATTTCAGGCACCAATTCGCTGTGCAGCACTTGGTCGTTTTCGTCAAGCACCACCACCGCGCGGGCGTTCAAGCCTTTGAGCGGGGAAGACTGAATTTCAGTGCCATAGTCTTGCTTAAAGTTTTTGCAGCGGAAAGTCGAAAGCGAGGTCACGTTTTCAATGCCTTCAGCACCGCAGAAACGTGCTAAGGCAAACGGCAAATCAGCGGAAATACACAAAACGACGGTGTTATCCAAGCCGGTGGCGCGCTCGTTGAATTCGCGTACCGATTTCGAGCACACGCCCGTGTCGATGCTTGGGAAAATGTTCAGCACTTTGCGCTTACCGGCAAAATCCGACAGACTTTTTTCGGATAAATCGGTGGCCACTAAGGTAAATGCAGGAGCGGTTTGGCCGACTTGTGGCAGGGTGCCGCCTACTTCTACCGGATCGCCTTTAAATGTTACTTGAGCCATGTTGATTCCTTTCTGATTAAGTTAAGTCCTACGGTTAAACGGTCTCATCAATGCGACGATACCATGCTTCTTTTTCCGCATCACTGATAAACGATGCTTTGAACGAATTTTTGCACAACGTGCGGATGTCGTCGTTGCTCAAATCCAAAGCATCGGCCAACTCGGTAAAATTTTGATTCACATAGCCGCCGAAATAGGCAGGGTCGTCTGAATTGACTGTCACCAACACGCCGCGCTGCAGCATACGGTGTAAATTGTGTGCGCCCAAATGATTGACCACTTTCAGCTTGAGATTGCTCAACGGGCAGACCGTTAGCGGCATTTGCGCATCAATCAAACGCTGCATCAGCGCATCGTCTTCCTCCGAGCGCACGCCGTGGTCTATACGCGCCACTTTGAGCAAATCCAAGGCTTCATACACATATTCCGGCGGGCCTTCTTCACCGGCATGCGCCACGGCCAGCAAGCCGTATTCGCGCGCTTTGGCAAACACACGCTCGAATTTAGACGGTGGATGACCGACTTCGCTCGAATCCAAGCCCACGCCGATGATTTTGTCGCGAAACGGCAAAGCCTGTGCCAAGGTTTCAAATGCCGAGTCTTCCGATAAATGGCGCAGGAAACACATAATTAGGTGACTGGAAATGCCCCATTCTTGCGCCGCATCACGGCAGGCGCGGTCGATGCCGTTAATCACCGTTTTAAAAGCTACACCACGCTCGGTATGCGTTTGCGGATCGAAGAAAATTTCGGTATGGGTCACGTTGTCTTCACGGCAGCGCAGCAGATAGGCGCGAGTCAAATCGTAAAAATCGCACTCATGCAGTAATACCGCCGCGCCGGCATAATAAATGTCTAAAAAAGACTGCAAATTATGAAAATCATAAGCCGCACGGATTTCATCAACACTTGCGTAAGGAATATCAACCTGATTGCGGCGGGCGATTTCAAACATCAATTCCGGCTCAAATGTGCCTTCGATATGGACATGGAGTTCGGCTTTGGGTAGGGCGGCGATTAATTCATTGCGTGTCATGATGGCTTTCTTGTTCAGACGGCCTTTATTGAAAGCCGTGATTCGTTGATTGATTGTCGTCTTTTCAACTTACGCGGTCAATGTTTGCGAGTGTAAGATTCTGTATGGGCGTATTTGGGGGCGGTAGTTGATACTTAAAGCCAGTCGCGATTGCTACTTTAGGCGGTGGCACGACTTTCAGACGGCCTTTTCCTGCCTTCGGGCTTGTCTAATCGGACAAATCAGCCTAAACTTCCGCATGAGTCTGTTTCTAGGAAAATAGAATGTCTAAAACCAAACAAGATATTTTTGAACATAACCGCCAATGGGCCGAAGAGCAATTGCGCAACGACCCACATTTTTTTGATAAGCTTTCCATCAACCAAACGCCGGAATATCTCTACATCGGCTGCTCCGACAGCCGCGTAACCGCTGAAGACATGATGGGCATGCAGCCGGGTGAAGTGTTTGTGCACCGCAATATTGCCAATATGGTCAACGCCATTGATATTAACGTGGCTTCGGTCATCAATTATGCAGTTTACCATTTGAACGTTAAACACATTGTCGTATGCGGCCATTATGAATGTGGCGGCGTAAAATCCGCCATGCAGGCCAAAGATTACGGCATGCTGAACCCTTGGTTGCGCTGCATCCGCGATGTTTACCGTCTGCATCGCGAAGAATTGGATGCGATTGAAGACGAGCAAGCGCGTTACGACCGGTTAGTCGAATTAAACGTGCAAGAACAATGCATCAACGTCATCAAGAGCGCCGGCGTGCAAAAACGTTATCTGAAAGAAAAATTTCCAGTGGTGCACGGTTGGGTATTTGATATCCGCACAGGCCGTCTGAAAGATTTGAATATCGATTTTGACAATATTCTGAAAGAAATTCAGAAAATTTATGATTTGACCGACAGCGATTGGAGCGTACCGCAGTCGTGAGGCTAGGATAGTTTAAGCGTTTAATTAAAAAAGGCCGTCTGAAACAGATTGTTTCAGACGGCCTTGTTAATTATGGATAAGCAGTCTGAGACCTTTGCAAAATCCCCATCTTTGGTACATTTCTTAGTTGTGCGCTGATCGAAAGCTTGCCTATCTTTATGATATGTCTGCGCTTTCTGTGCTGCTACAACTTTGAACTATACTCAAATCTAGGGTTTTGTAAAGGTCTCAGTCTTTAAGCAGCTAACCACTCATTAATCGCAGCTTCTAAGCGTTGCATGGCTTCTTGCAAATCTTCATCGTTCAGCAGCAGACTTGGGGCAAAGCGCACGACATTTGGACCGGCAACCAGCACCATCAGGCCGTGTTTTAAGGCGGCGTTGAAAATTTCACCGGCACGGTTTTCATATTGATCGGCCATCACGGCACCCAGCAGCAAGCCCATGCCGCGGACTTGTTTGAATACGCCGGTGCGCTCGCCGATTTGTTGTAAGACCGTCTGAAGTTTTTCGCCTTGGGCTTGTACATGGCTTAAGGTTTCAGGCGAGTTGATGATGTCGAACGCGCGGTTGGCAACGGCGCAGGCTAATGGGTTGCCGCCGAAGGTAGAGCCGTGTGTGCCGGGGCCAAAGGTTGGGGCGATGGCATCGGTGGTGACAATCGCGCCAATCGGAAAGCCGCAGCCGAGCGCTTTGGCCAAGCCCATGATGTCGGGTTTCACGCCGTAATGCTCGTAGGCAAACAATTTGCCGGTGTGGCCGACGCCGGTTTGCACTTCATCAAAAATCAGTAAGGCATTATGTTGGTCGCACAAGCGGCGGGCGGCTTCGAGATATTCTTGTGTGGCAGGCAAGATGCCGCTTTCGCCTTGAATCGGCTCGATAATCACCGCGCACGTTTTTTCGCTGATGGTGGCTTCGAGCGCGGCGATATCGTTAAACTCAACATGGGTAATGCCTTGCGGCAGCGGTGCGTAATCTTGGCTGTATTTTGGCTGGCCGCCGACAGATACGGTAAACAGCGTACGGCCGTGGAAGCTGTTGACGCAGGCGATGATTTCGGTTTTGTGTTCGCCAAAATGGTCGCGGCCGTGTTTGCGGGCAAGTTTCAGCGCGGCTTCGTTGGCTTCGGCGCCGGAATTGCAGAAAAACACTTTGTCGCCAAAGCTGTTTTCTACCAAGCGGCGAGCCAAATCTTGCGCAGGTTGGGTGGTGTAGATATTGGAAATGTGCCACACTTTTTGCGCTTGCTGGTTCAGCGCGTCAATCAGCTCGGGATGGCTGTGACCCAAAGCATTCACGGCGATGCCGCCTGATAAGTCAATCAGCTCACGACCTTCGGTATCCCATACGCGGCTGCCCGAGGCGCGCTCGGGAATCATTGGGGCGAATGAGAAATTGGGGGTGAGATAGTTGCTCATGGCGGCTTCCTTTATTGAAATGGGTTGGCTGTTTTTTATAAAAATGAGCCTTTGATTATGCGCCGATTGTTAACGATTTTCAAGACAAAAGGCCGTCTGAAAACGATATTTTCGGACGGCCTTTAATCATCGCAATCAAATCGAATATTCGATTAATTCGTTTTGCGAGAAGATGTAGATTTGCTTCGGCACCAAAGCCAGCTCGCTGCCCACGGCCAAGGCCAATCGGGCGGCATCGCTGCCGGCTAGGGTGATGTGCACGTCGCGGTTGTCGTGTTTGACGGTGACGTGGGTCAAAGCGCCGACAGCGTGGATTTTTTCAACCGCGGCGGTCAGCATCGGCGTTTGGCCGGCTTGGGCGATTTGCCATTCGTGCGGGCGGATATAGCCGGTGGCCAATTGTTCCTGCCATTTGTATTGGCGGTCGAGCGGCCATTGGTAGCTGCCGTAATGCCACACTCCTTTTTCGATACGGCCTTCGAAGGCATCGGTTTCGCCCAAAAATTCAGTGACAAACGCATTTTCCGGCTGGCGGTAAATGTGGTCTGCGCTGCCGGTTTGCTCGATGTGGCCGTGGTTCATCACCACAATTTCATCGGATACTTCCAAGGCTTCTTCTTGGTCGTGGGTGACGAGAATGCTGGTCACGCCGAGATTATGGTGAATGTCGCGCAGCCATGTGCGCAATTCTTTGCGAACCTTGGCATCGAGCGCGCCGAATGGTTCGTCCAGCAGCAGTAATTTGGGTTCTACCGCCAAAGCGCGGGCAAGGGCGATGCGTTGGCGCTGGCCGCCTGAAAGCTGGTGCGGATAAGATTTGGACAAATGCGAAAGCTGCACCAAACCCAATAATTCTTCTACTTTGGCGCGGATTTTTTCTTTGCTCGGGCGCTTGCTTTTCGGCAATACGGTCAAGCCGAAAGCCACGTTGTCGAACACGTTCATGTGGCGGAACAAGGCGTAATGTTGGAATACAAAGCCGACTTTGCGGTCGCGCACATGTTTGTCGGTAACGTCTTGGCCGTCGAACAGAATCTTGCCGTTGTCGGAAGTTTCCAAGCCGGCAATGATGCGCAACAGCGTGGTTTTGCCGCAGCCGGATGGGCCGAGTAGCGAAACCAGTTTGCCGGTCGGCACGTTTAGATTGATGTTTTTCAGCGCGTGGAAATTTCCGAAATGTTTGTTTAAGTTTTCAATGGTGATGCTCATGCGTTTCTCTCCGCTGCGGCGAGTTTTTTCTCTTGCATTTTGGTGATGAAGTTTTGTAAGGCTAAGGTGGCTAAGGCCAATAAGGCCAATACGCCGGATAGGGCAAAGGCACCGGTAAAGTTGTATTCGTTGTAGAAGATTTCTACCAAAAGCGGGATGGTGTTGGTTTCACCGCGAATATGGCCGGACACCACGCTGACGGCACCAAATTCACCCATGGCGCGCGCGTTAGTCAGAATCACGCCGTAGAGCAGCGCCCATTTGATATTGGGCAGGGTCACGCGCCAAAACATTTGCCAGCCGCTCGCGCCCAAAGTCAAGGCCGCCTGCTCTTCGCTGTCGCCTTGCGCCTGCATCAGCGGAATCAGTTCACGCGCCACAAAGGGAAAGGTTACAAACAAAGTGGCCAACACAATACCCGGAATGGCAAAAATAATCTGAATGCCTTGCGCTTCGAGCCAGCCGCCCAAAACAGTGTGTGCGCCAAACAGCAATACAAACATCAAACCGGCCACCACCGGAGACACGGAAAACGGCAAATCGAGCAAAGTCGTCAGCAATTGTTTGCCGCGAAAATCAAAGCGCGTGAGCAGCCAAGCCATGGCAATGCCCAACACAGCATTCACCGGCACCACAATGGCAGCGGTAATCAAGGTCAATTGAATGGCCGACCATGCTTCGGGATCGGTAATCGACTGCACATACAAATCCCAACCGCCTTTTAGGGCTTCGTAAAACACCGCCACCAGCGGCACCACCAGCATCACCAGCAGGAATAGCAAGGCAATCGCGGTTAAGGTGAAACGCAGCCAGCGCGGCTCGGTTAGGTTTGGATTGGAAGAATGGGTTTGCATAATCAATATCTTTTTTCTATTCCAAAAGTTTCAGACGGCCTATCAGGCTTTGGCGCCGGCACGTTTGCTTAATGCCCATTGTGTTACGTTTAAGGCAAATAAAATCGCAAACGAAATCATCAGCATAAATAACGCCACCGCCGATGCACCCTGCACATCAAATTGCTCCAGTTTGCCGGTAATAATCAACGGCAAAATCTCGGAAACCATCGGAATATTGCCCGCAATAAAAATTACCGAGCCGTATTCGCCTGTTGCGCGGGCAAACATCATACCTGCGCCGGTGATCAAAGCCGGCATGATTTCCGGCAGTAACACGCGGCGAAAAGTGGTGAAGCGGTTGGCACCCAAAGTGGCCGCAGCTTCTTCGTATTCGCCTGATAATTCCTCCAATACCGGCTGCACGGCACGGACGATAAATGGAAGGCTCACCACCACCAGCGCAATCCAAATACCAATGGGGGTAAAGGCAATTTTGATGCCCAAAGGCTCGAACCATTGGCCGATCCAGCCATTCGGCGCGTATAAAGTTGCCAAGGCAATACCGATGACGGCGGTAGGCAGGGCAAAGGGTAAATCCACCAAAGCATTTACCAGACTTTTGCCGGGAAATTCATAGCGCACCAACACCCACGCGACCAAAGTGCCGAACACGATATTGGTCAGCATGGCGTAAAACGACATTTTCAGAGTCAGCCATACCGCTGCCAAAACATTAGGCTCGGCGATGGTTTGCCAAAAAGCCGTCCAACCGATTTCGCCGGCTTTGGCCGCCATCATGGCAAACGGCAACACGACCAAAAGCGACAAGCACAACACGGTTAGCCCTAAGCTGATTTTAAAACCGGGTAAGACGCTGGGGGTTTTCAGTAATAACATGGTTTGATAACAGAATAGTGATTATGGGCGTCACTTTATAGAAGCCGTCTGAAAAAGGGAAAGAATGGTTTGTTTATTGCAAAGATGATTTTGTTATATATGCTTGTGGGGGATTGGTTTCGTTAAATATAAAAAGGCCGTCTGAAACTCATGTTTCAGACGGCCTTTGAAGACAATAGCTTATGCGGCAAACTGTCGGCTAAATTCGATAAATTCCGCTTTTTTGGCTTTAGCCTTACCCGAATCAATCGCTTCTTGGGCGGCTGCGACACCAGCAGCCAAAGAGTCCACTACGTTGCCTGCATACAAAGCCGCGGCAGCGTTGAGCACCACAATGTCGCGCGCCGCACCGTGTTCACCGTTTAAGACGGCATCCATTTTTTGCAGCGATTCTTCGCTGTTTTCCACGCGGATGTCGTCAAGGTTGCGGCGGATTTCCATGCCGAAATCTTGCGGGTTGATGTCGTATTCATGGATGGTGCAGTCTTTCAATTCGGCCACGCGAGTATTGCCGGTAAGGGTGATTTCGTCCAAACCGCCTTTGCCACAGACTACCAGCACATGTTTCGAACCCAATTGCTGCAATACGCGTGAGAGAATGCCGCACAAATCAACGTGGAACACGCCCAAAAGCTGGTTCGGCGCACCTGCCGGATTGGTTAATGGACCTAAAATATTGAAAATGCTGCGGAAGCCCAATGAGCGGCGCACCGGTGCAACATGGCGCATGGCGCTGTGGTGGTTTTGTGCAAACATAAAACCAATGCCGGTTTGCTCTATGCTTTGGGCAACTTGTTCGGGCGATACATTCAACACCGCGCCCATTTGTTCCATTACATCGGCCGCACCGCTGAAAGAAGACACCGAGCGGCCGCCGTGTTTCGCCACTTTGGCACCGGCTGCGGCCGCCACAAACATGGCCGTGGTTGAGATATTGAAGGTTTTTGCACCATCACCGCCTGTGCCGACGATATCGACCAAATTATCGGCATGGTTCACCGCCACTTTGGTGGAAAACTCACGCATCACGGCTGCGGCAGCAGTGATTTCAGATACAGTTTCCACTTTAATGCGCAAGCCGGTCATAATCGCCGCGATTTGCTCCGGCGGCACTTGACCGCTCATGATTTGGCGCATCAAATCGGTCATTTCATCGTAAAAAAGCTCGTTGTTGCTGATTAAACGTTCAATTGCCTGTTGCGGCGTAATCATGTGTTTTCCCTTCGGTATTTCAGATAAATGTTATGCGCTTTCTTGCAGCGTAGGCTCAGGTTTAGGCGGCGTACCGGCAAGCCAAGCACACAGCATTACCGAGCTTATGCAAAACCACAGCCAAATATAAGCCAATGCAGACCCAAAATCGGAAGGCGGCAGCCAAATGGTGTGCGCTTCCATGTAGTGGGTAATCATTTTGAACAGCCATGCGCCGATCACAATAGCCAAGAAAACAGCGGTGGCGCAAAAGCCGATAATATACCCGCCGCGTTTGTTGCGGTAAACCCGTTTGTCCACGCAAATGGCAACGGTAAGCAAAACCAAAGGTAGGCAGGTCAGGGTGGCATACAGCAGAATTTCAAAAAGATGGGCAGGTATGCCGGCAGGTGGTGGATGATAACCGTCTTGCCGTTCGGCCCATCGGAGAATCTGCCAATTGGCTTCGATAACGAGCAATGATACGCCGAAACCGCCCATGAGTGAATAGAGAAGCACTTGGCGGCTGGGATAAGATGGAGTGGCCATTACGCGGCAATATCCTTATTATTCTTGCCATAAATTATGGATTTGCCGATAGTGCAAATTTGAAATTTACGGTGGTTTGTGGAATCGATATTGAGCAAGCGTATGGCCGAATGTGTCGTGCCGAAAGGAGTTTCAGCACATAAAGAGCATAGATTATGAGGCCGTCTGAACATATTTTCGGATAAATAGATTCAGACGGCATTTATTATATGAAACTTCAGACCGCTGTCATGGCGGATAGTTCATTGAAATTGAATTTTTTATTCAAGCAGCTTGAGCTTGGGGGCGAAAATCTTTGAATTCTTCCAAGAAATTACGCAACATGTCGTGGCCGTGTTCGGTCAACAAGGCTTCGGGATGGAATTGCACGCCTTCGATGGCATATTGCTTGTGGCGCACGCCCATGATTTCTTGGTCATCCGTCCATGCGGTAACTTCAAGGCAATCGGGCAGGGTGTGGCGATCGATCACCAAGCTGTGATAGCGCGTGCAAGTCACGGGATTAGGCAAACCTTTAAACATGCCCTGATTGGTGTGATGAACCGGCGAAACTTTGCCATGCATTAAGGTTTGCGCACGCACTACATTGCCGCCAAACGCTTCGCCGATGGTTTGATGGCCGAGACACACGCCCATAATCGGCAGCTTACCGGCAAAATACTGCATGGCGGCCACGGAAATGCCTGCTTCTTTCGGTGAACACGGGCCGGGGCCGATAATCAGGTATTGTGGTTTGAGCGCGGCGATTTCTTCCAATGTAATGTCGTCATTACGGCGCACCACGACTTCTTGGCCGAGTTCGGCAAAATATTGCACGATGTTGTAGGTGAAGCTATCGTAGTTATCAATAAAGAGTAGCATTTAATTTATAACCTTTTGATTTATATATGATAAATTGATAATTTATCTGCTTTATACCCCATTGTTTACCCCCTTATTGATTGGCTGGTTTCAGACGACCTAATTTTTCACCAACGCCAAGTTATCGGGATCATTGATAAACAACCACATTTTTTCATCGGTGGTAAACACGCCGTTGCGAATGAGATAGTGCAAATCGTGTTTGACTTGTGCATCGGCTTTGCGTATCACCACGCGCATATTGTTGCGGAATGCAGCCATTTCAAGAATTTTGGCGGCAAACTTCGGCTGGTGTAAACGGGCATGGGCGAGCGGATTGCGGTGGATGTATTCATTTAATTTGCGGGCGCTGCTTTTGAAATCGGTGTGCAGCGGGTCGATGAATACGATGTGAAACGGCATCCGGCTGAGGTAATCGTGTTCGATATCCATCATCTGCGCCTTTTCTGTTAAATCTTGAATGATGTTTATCTTATCAGCAATTCAGGCCGTCTGAAAGAATTTTTGCGTGGGGAAATTCTTTCAGACGGCCTGTTTTCATGCTGCATTGCTTTACGGCAATTTCGGTTTGACTTTCACGCTTAAAGGCAGATGGTCGGAAAGCATTTGCCAGTTGCGGCTGTTGTGGATTTGGGTTTCCATGATGTCCAAATTGCGCGTATAAACCCGGTCAAGGCTCAGCAGCGGCATGCGGGAAGGGAAGGTTTTCGGGCGTTTGCCCTTGCTGTCGAGAAACACTTCATCTAGGTTGAGGGCTTTGCCCAGCGAAATGGCCGATTTATAGCGCCAATCGTTGAAGTCGCCGGCAATAATCAATGGGCTTTGGGTATCGATGTGTTGGCTGACGTATTCAAAAATCGTCTGATATTGCTTGGCGCGGTCGGGTTCACGCAAATTCAGGTGGGCGCACAAACACACTAAAGGAACATCCCAGCCTTCCGGTAATACTTCGCAATGCAACATGCCGCGCTGCTCGTGTTTATTGACTGTAATATTCAGATTATTGCGGGTTTCTAGCGGTAGATGGCTGAGGATGGCATTACCGTGGTGGCGTTGCGGATAGATGGCATTTTTGCCGTAGCTGCGGTTGAAAGAGAGATGGTTACCCAGCACATCATAATGCGGCTCGCTCGGGTATTCGAGAATTTTGCTGCTGCGGTTGGCGTGCATACCTTGCACTTCTTGAAGAAACAATACATCTGAATTGAGCGATTGTAAGGCATCGCCCATGCTGTCGAGCTGGTATTTTCGGTTGAGTGCCGACATACCTTTGTGCATGTTGTAGGACGTAATGGTAACGGGACGTGGTGACATGATGACCTCGCTGTGTGTTTTGTTATGCGTCGGCTCATGATTAGATTTTTATTGAAGCCGACTGTTTTCCTCATTACAGTATAACACCATAAACGCTATGGTTTTTTTGCGCTATGTAAAAAAACTTCATTTTTAGCAAGCACTAATAAGATGAAAGGCCGTCTGAAAACTAAGTTTCAGACGGCCTTTCATACGCCTAAATACTAAACATTAAGACTTGGCTTTGCTGCGGCCTTTGCGTTTGCCGGCATGCTCACCGCTGCTTTTCACTTTGACTTTCACGCCTTTCTTTTTCGATGATTTTTTGCTTTTTGCTGCTTTAGGTTTGGCAGCTTGCTTGTGCTCATCCGTTTTATGGCGTGAAGGCTTTTGCTTAGCGGCAGCCATTTGCTCGTCAATTTCTTTAGTCGACAGTTTTTTACTGCGGGTTTGGGCTTTTTCGGCTACGGCGGGCTGTCTGCTTTCGTTTTTGGCGGCAGCACGTGAATTTGAGCGACGGCTTTTTGTGCCGTTTTCATTGCCGTTTACCAATACCAAATCAATCTTGCTGGTGTCTAAATCGGCACGGGCAACTTTAACCATCAATTCATCGCCCATGCTGAAGCGCACCCCGCTGCGTTCGCCTTCAATGGCCATGATTTCCGGACGGAAATTGAAATAATCTTCGCCTAAGTCGCTGATGTGCACCAAGCCGTCGATGTGGATGTCGTCTAAGGTGACAAAAATGCCGAAGCTGGTCATGCCGGAAATTTTGCCTTTGAATACTTCACCCACTTTATCGCGCATGTAATAAGTTTTCAGCCAGTTTTCAACGTCTTTGCTGGCATCATCGGCACGGCGCTCGCAGAACGAAGTATGCACACCCAAGGCCTGCCATGTTTTTTGCGGCGTGTATTTTTCGCCTTGCAACACGGCCTTAATGGCACGATGCACGGTCAAATCCGGATAGCGGCGGATGGGTGACGTGAAGTGGGCGTATGATTCGTAAGCCAAGCCAAAGTGGCCATCGTTATGAGGTTCATATACTGCCTGTTGCATCGAGCGCAACATCATCACTTGTAGCAACTCTTCATCCGGTCGGCCTTTGAATTGCTGCGCCAAGGCGGCATAATCTTTCGGGGTCGGTTTATCGCCACCGCCCAAGGTCAAGCCCAGTAAACCCAATTGCTCGCGCAAGGTCGCCAATTTTTCCGGCGTTGGGCCTAAGTGGTTGCGGAATAGGGCGGTATGTTTGTTTTTCAGCAGAAAATCTGCCGCACACACGTTCGCCGCCAGCATACATTCTTCAATCAGCTTATGCGCATCATTACGATGCACCGGCACGATTTTTTCGATTTTGCCATTGTCGTCGAAAATCATCTGCGTTTCCACGCTTTCAAATTCGACTGCGCCGCGATCTTGGCGTTTTTTCTGCAACACTTGGAAAAGTTTATATAAGGTATCGATTTGCGGCTTCAGCGGATTATCAGAGCCTTCTTGAATCCATTGCCATACTTGGTTGTACGTCAAGCGGGCGTGGGAGCGCATCACCGCCGGATAGAATTTATATTCTTTCACATTACCGGCATAAGTGATGGACATATCGCAAACCATACACAAACGCTCGACATCGGGATTCAGCGAGCAAATGCCGTTGGAAAGATTTTCCGGCAGCATCGGAATCACGCGGCGCGGAAAGTACACGCTGGTGCTGCGCTCGATGGCATCATTGTCAATCGCATCGCCCGGGCGCACATAATGGCTGGCATCGGCAATCGCCACCACCAAGCGGAAATTGCGGCCGATACGCTCGGCGTACACCGCATCGTCAAAGTCACGCGCGGTTTCGCCATCGATGGTCACCAAAGGCAAATCGCGTAAATCCACGCGGCCTTTCAAATCGCTTTTACGCACATGATCGGGGATTTTTGCGGCAGCTTTTTGGCAGGCTTCGCTAAACTGGTGCGGTAAATGATGCTTGCGTACGGCAATTTCGATTTCCATGCCACTGTCGGCATATTCGCCCAACACTTCGATGATTTTGGCTACGGCAGGGCGGTGCAATTCAGGGTAGCTTTCGATTTCGGCCACAATCACTTGGCCGGATTCAGGCTTAAATTGCGCCACGCTTTCAGGCTCTAACACAATGCTTTGGGTTAAGCGTTTGTCTTCTGCTTCCAAAATCGCAATGCCGCGATCAATATAGAAACGACCAACCACTTGAACCTGCGCACGCTCAACAATATCCAGCACCATGCCTTCGCGGCGGCCGCGACGGTCGATACCGGCAGGGCGCACGGTGACAATATCGCCATGCATCACGCCGCGCATTTGGCGTTCGTATAAGACAAAATCGCCTTCGCCGGTTTTTTCCAGCGGCACAGCAAAACCGAAGCCGTCTTTATGCGCTTCGACACGACATTTAACCAAGGCCAGTTTATCCGCCGCACACACTGCGCCGCGACGGTTAATCAATACCTGACCATCACGCGCCATGGCTTTCAGACGGCGTTCGAAAAATTCGTATTCTTCGTCTTTAATCGAGAGCTCGCGTGCCAAGGCATCGATTTTGGTCGGCACGCCTTTTTGTTCTAATAATTCAATCACCCACTCTCGGCTGGGCAACGGCTCAGCGTAACGTTGCTTTTCTCGCTCTAAGTAAGGATCTTTTTCTCGTAGATTTAATAATTTAATTTTTTTATTCATTTTTACAGTTGACATTCTTCGTTGTAAATATATAATAGCCACTTCGTTTTCAGCAGCACCTTTGGTACTGTAACGTAAAACGATAAATAAAGCAAAGCCCAGGTGGCGGAATTGGTAGACGCGCTAGCTTCAGGTGCTAGTGTCCTCACGGGCGTGGAAGTTCGAGTCTTCTCCTGGGCACCATGATTGGTCTCTTTGCTTTAACAATTGAATGCCCAGGTGGCGGAATTGGTAGACGCGCTAGCTTCAGGTGCTAGTATCCTCACGGGTGTGGAAGTTCGAGTCTTCTCCTGGGCACCAAAACTTCCGGTTTGAAACCGGATTTTTTATTATTTGCGTGATGTGAATCGGCAAATAATCTATCTTATAGAGGGGTGGATGAGTGGTTTAAGTCGCACGCCTGGAAAGTGTGTATACGTTAATAGCGTATCGAGGGTTCGAATCCCTTCCCCTCTGCCAAGAATATAAATCCCAAGTCATGAATGACTTGGGATTTTTTTATTATCCAATAGCCGTCATGCTCAATATGTGAAAATCACACTTATTTTTAATTACTTATTTCATTTATTCAACGCTATACAAAGCAGCTGAATCGGTGTATCCTTGCATTTATTCAATACATTCATAAAATATGTATCTTTTAAAGAGGCCGTCTGAAAGCCTTTCATCAACACAAGGAACCTGACCATGACCGATTTTACCGTTTGGGAAACTGCGCCTTTTAATGCCACCATCGACCATATTTTGCAGCGTTACCATAATGTGCATCGCGCGCAATTTGATGAGCTGGTGCCGTTAGCGCAAAAAGTGGCAACAGTGCATGCCGATACTTTTCCGGCTGAAATTGCCGAGTTGCTGGCCTATATGCAAAATGAATTATTGAGCCACATGATGAAGGAAGAACGTATGCTGTTTCCGATGGTGAATCAGGGCGTGGGGCGTGGTGCGGCAATGCCGATTAGTGTGATGATGCACGAACATGAAGAACACGATAAAGCCATCGAACGCCTGCGCAAATTGACCAACAATTTTGAAATTCCGGAAAATGCTTGTGGCAGCTGGACGCGCTTGTACCGCTTAGCAGAAGAAATGGTCAATGATTTGACCGACCATATCCATTTGGAAAACGAAGTATTTTTCCCTCGTGTGTTGGCTTCTTAAGCTGCCTTTATCAAACTAAAAATGCCGTCTGAACGTTTTCAGACGGCATTTTTTCAGACGGCCTGTTGCTCTGCTTCAAAGGCCAACAACACTTGTTTGACCTCATCCGCTTCTTTCAAAGTTCGCACCCGCTCAAACAAATCTTGCGCTTGCGGAAATTCTTTTTTCATCATGCCGAGCCATTGTTTCAAACGCGCCACGGGGTATTTGTTGTTGGCTTCTTTGGCAACACACAAATCAAAGAAGAGATTAATCCAACTGGCGATTTCGGCAAAATCGGTGGGCTTTACCGTTTCACCATACTCGTATTGTTTGATTTGTCGTGCCAAATCCGGCCGAATGACCGCACCGCGTCCCAACATCACGCTGTCGCAACCGCTGACTTCTTTAATTGCTAAATAGTCTTCCAGCGTGAACACATCGCCGTTTGCCGTGACCGGAATCGAGACTGCATCACGGATTTTGCGTACCCAATCCCAGTGCGCCGGCGGTTCGTAACCTTCAACTTTGGTGCGGGCATGTACGGTCAACCCGCATGCGCCGCCTTCGGCAATCGCGGCGGCGCATTCTAAAGCCAAATCGGTATTTTCAAAGCCCAAGCGCATTTTGCCGGTTAGCGGAATATGTTCGGGCAGGCGGCTGCGCAGGGTTTTGACGATGTGGTGAATCAATTCCGGCTCTTTCAGCAAAACCGCACCGCCTTTGTGTTTGTTGACGGTGGGGGCGGGGCAGCCGAAGTTTAAATCGATTTTGTCGGCACCAAAGCGCACGGCTTCCAAAGCATTGACGGCCATATTGTCGGCATCGCTGCCTAAGAGTTGCACGGTGCACGGTGTGCCGGCAAAAGTTTGGTTACCGTTGGCAATTTCCGGCACATATTTCAGCCATGTGGCGCGGGAATGCACGGTGTGGGTGATGCGCACAAATTCGCTGACACACTCGTCGTAACCGCCGATACGCGTTAACAAATCACGCATCACGTCGTCGCATAATCCTTGCATAGGGGCGAGCAGCAATCGCATAGTCAATAGGCCGTCTGAAAAATGAAATGCGTATTGTAGCGGTATATCGGGTAAAATACAGCCGTTTAAGATATTTTTCAGACGGCCTGACCATGATAAACACAAGAATTCCAGCAACTGCCGCCATGTTGGTAAAAAATTCCGAACGCTATTTGGTGGAAGTGCTGACCGCGCTGGGCGATTTTGATGAAGTTTTGCTGCTCGATAATGGCTCGACTGACCGCACATTCGAGATTGCCGCGCAATTTAAAAATGTCAGCTATTTCAAGCATGATTTTATCGGTTTCGGCCCCATGAAAAACATGGCTGCTCGTTTGGCGCAAAACGATTGGATTTTCAGTATCGACAGCGACGAAGTGCCCGATGCGGAATTAATCGACAGTATTCGCGCCGCAGTGTCGGAAAATGACCCACAAAGTATTTATACCTTGTCCCGCCTGAATCATTACAACGGCCGTTTGATTAAAGGTTGCGGCTGGTATCCGGATATTCTGCCGCGCCTTTATCATCGTCGTTTTACCCGTTTTTCCGACCGCCAAGTGCATGAGTCTTTGATGATTTCTAAAGATGCGCAAAGCTATACTTTGTCAGGCCGTCTGAAACATTATTCTTTTGAAAACGCAGAAGGTTTGATTCAAAAAATGCAGCAATATTCTTCGCTGTATGCCGATGAAAACCGCTTTAAAAAGAAAACTTCACCTGCCAAAGCCTTACTGCACGGCGGCGTGTCGTTTATTAAAAATTATTTCCTGAAACGCGGTTTTGCCTATGGTTCAGACGGCCTCACCATTTCAGTGGCCAATGCGCAGGGTTCTTACTATAAATATGTGAAGCTGCATGAGCGTAACCAAAATCTGAAAGTATCGCTGATTATTACCACCTATAACCGGCCGGATGCGCTTGCATTTGTGTTGCAATCGGCTTTGTCGCAAACGCGTTTGCCCGATGAAATTATTGTGGCCGATGACGGTTCAACCCGCGAAACGGCAGATGTGATTCAATACGTTAACCGGCAAAGCCCGGTGCCGGTAAAACACTCTTGGCGACCTGATGATGGTTTTCGTGCTGCGGAATCGCGTAATCGTGCATTGGCGATGGCAAAAGGCGATTATATTGTGCTGATTGATGGTGATATGCTGCTGGATGCATCATTTATTGCCGATCATTTAAAGCTGGCACTCAAAGGCCGTTTGGTACAAGGTTCACGCGTGATTTTGACTGAAGCGCGCACGCAAGAAATTTTGGCTTCCGAACAATTGCCGAATCTTTCTGTGTTTGATTCAGGCATTGAGAAACGCCTTTCTGCTTTAAGATGCCGTTGTTTGTCTGCATTGGTCGGTAAAAACGGCAGCCAAAACCACCGTGGCATCAAAACCTGCAACATGAGCTTTTTCCGCGAAGATGCCTTGGCTGTAAACGGCTTTAATAACTGGTTTGTCGGTTGGGGGCGGGAAGACAGCGAGTTTGTTGCCCGCTGCTACCACAACGGCATGAAACGCCACAATCTTAAATTCGCCGGCATTGCTTATCACTTGTGGCATCATGAAGTCGAACGTGATTCGCTGCCGCAAAATGATGCGCTTTTAGAGCGTACTTTAGAAACGCAGCAAATCCGTTGCGAAAGCGGTGTGAATATGTTTTTGAAGGAAAAAAGCTAATCTAAATGATAGGCCGTCTGAAAAATGCTTTTCAGACGGCCTTTTTAATACAATAGATTACGCTTAAGTCAAAAATCAAACAGTTTGTCATCATAATTTAGTTTACCTTCTTACATATAGCTAAAATGTCAAAACAATATCAACAAGAAAACGCCACATGACACAGACAACCGAAAATCTTTATCAACAAGCCCATCAATTTTTGTTGCAATCGCCGCCGGACTACGCGCAAGCAGCGCAATTATTGCAGCTCGCTGCCAAAGCCGGCCACAGCGAAGCGGCTTTTCAGCTCACTGCCTGCCTGATTAACGGCCATGGCATTGCAGTGGACTTTGCCGCCGGTGTTGAGTATTTAAAGCAAGCGGCCAGAGCGGGGCATGTGTATGCCCGTTATAATCTGCTGCAATTGCAAGAATCGGAAAATGCGGATATTCAAACCCTTCTGCCACACTATATCGAATTGGCCGAACAAGGTTTGGTGCATGCGCAATTGCGCTTGATGCGTGCATTTAACGAGATGGGGCAAGCCCAGCAGGCATTGCTGTGGGCAAATAAAGCAGCGGAGCAAAACCATCCGCAGGCACAATATTTTGTGGCGCAATATCACCAATATGCTGCCGAACCTGATTTATATAAAGCGCATCAGCTTTACCGTTTGGCTGCCGAGCAAGGTTTTGTCGCGGCGCATTGGCAGCTTGGGCTGCAATACAAGTTGGCACAAGGTGTGGCAAAAGATTTAACGCAAGCAAGGGCGCATTTGCAGGTTGCCGCACAACACGGCATTGCGCCTGCACAAACCGCATTGGCTGAGATTTTGTTGCCGCAAAACAGTGTCGAAGCCTTGACTTGGTTTCAGACGGCCGCTGAAAACGGCGATAACGATGCCCATGCTGCTTTAGCAGAAATTTATCTTTTGGGTCAAGATGTTGAGCGCGATCCGCAAAAAGCGCAGCATCATGCTGAACAAGCCGCTGCCAACAATCACCCGCAAGCTTTACGTTTATTGGGTGATATTTACCGCTATGGGTTGGGCGTGGCTGCGCAACCGCAAAAAGCTCGTGAATATTATCGAAAAGCGGCGGATTTGGGCGACATCTCAGCGCATCAAAAATTATTGTCCGACAGCGCCTTGAACGACCATCAGCATTATGAAGCAGCCAAACAAACTGCTTTACAACGCCAGCAAGCAGAAAGCCTTTATCAAAAAGCCTTTGCCGCGCATTATGGTTTACAGCGCAGCCAAAGCTATGCCGAAGCCTTACCACTTTACCTCCAAGCAGCCGAATTAGGGCATACCAAAGCCAAAACCAATTTGGGCATGATGTATTACAGCGGTCAGGGCGTTGCGAATGATTTCAGCCAAGCCGCGCAATGGTTTGAATCTGCTGCCGAACAGCAAGATACGATGGCGCAATACAATTTAGCTTGTCTCTATTTTCATGGCATGGGCGTGCCGAAAAATCCTGCAAAAGCCTGTAAATGGCTGCAACAAGCGATTGACAATGGCCATGAGCAAGCCGATGTGTTGAAAACATTGTTGGCACAATGGCAACAGGCCGTCTGAACGCATAAGCCCAAAGAAAAGGCCGTCTGAACAAGCATAATCAGGTATAATTACGCACCATATTCCAAGCTGTTTGTTTCAGACGGCCTTTTTATTTTGATTGTAAAGATTTAACCAGCATGACAGATTCCACTCAAAATCACGAAGAAAACCAAGTGCCTGCCGAGCATTTGCGTTCTATCCGCAGCTTTGTTTTGCGTCAAGGTCATATGACTGCAGCGCAACAGCGCGCCATCGATACCATGTGGCCGCAATTCGGTATTGATTATCAAGATGCCATTATCGATTTAAACCAACATTTCGGCCGCGACAATCCTAAAGTTTTGGAAATCGGCTTCGGCATGGGTACGGCTACGGTCGAGATTGCCAAGCGTTTGCCGGAAACGGATTTTTTGGCGATTGACGTACATGGTCCTGGTGTCGGCAATATTTTGAAACTGATTGAAGAAGAGCAAGTCGGCAACATTCGCGTGATGCGCCATGATGCTGTGGAAGTGGTTGAAAATATGCTGGCTGATGGCGCATTATCAGGTATTCACATCTTTTTCCCTGACCCGTGGCACAAAAAACGCCACCACAAACGCCGTTTGGTGCAAACACATTTTGTTGAAAAACTATTGCCTAAATTAGCTATCGGCGGCTACATCCACATGGCGACCGACTGGGAAGAATATGCTGTGCAAATGCTGGAAGTATTAAGCGGTTTCGACAGCCTGCAAAACACGGCTGAAGATTACGCGCCGACACCGGATTACCGCCCGGAAACCAAATTTGAAGCCCGCGGCAAACGCTTAGGGCATGGTGTTTGGGATTTGGTGTTCAAGCGCATTAAATAAAATATAAAAAGATAAAAAGGCCGTCTGAAATAAATATGGGGCTTAGGAAGCAAAAATATTAAATTGGGTTATTTCGAAGCATCTTCATTAATATTTTACCTAAATCTTCATGCCGGTGGTTAAACCTAAACTCCGTTTCTTTGAGATGCAGATAAAACATCTCTTTGGAAATACCATGAAATTTAGCCAAACGCCCCTTAGCATAACTCCAAAAA